>JBBQMV010000006.1:0-26049 GCA_038329315.1 Bdellovibrionia bacterium
CGTACGTGTAAACGCAGTCGCCCCCGGCGCGGTCGACACCGAAATGCTCCGCAAAGCAGCGCCCCATTTAAAAACTGAAACGCGTCCAGCGGATGTCGCAAAAGTGATCGCATTCCTTTGCGATTCTGAAGAATCGGGCTCGGTTACCGGCACGATCATCGAGATCCATTCGAACCTCTAAATTATGGTTTATAATCCTAAAGACTATTATTACCGCAAAGCGAAGGAAGAGAACTACGCCGCACGCTCGGTATTCAAACTCCAGGAGATCGATCAACGTCTCCGGGTGTTTCGCCCAGGTATGAAGGTTCTCGATCTCGGCGCTGCACCGGGATCCTGGTCTCAGTTCGCTTCCGAAAAAGTCGGTCGGCTCGGGCGTGTGATGGGAATCGATATCCAGCCCATTAAAATTACCCTTCCGAACGCGGTCTTCTTAACGGCAGATATGCGCCAACTCGACCTTGCGAAAACCATGACCGAAAATGGTATCGAGCCTCCTTTTGATATGGTGCTGTCGGATATGGCGCCGAAGACGACCGGACATCGTCTTCAGGATCAGATGCGTTCTCTTGAACTCTGTGATCTCGCACTGATGACCTCGGAACGCTACCTGCGTAAGGAAGGGACGTACATCTGCAAGATCTTCCACAGCGAAGAATTTGAGAATTATCGTGACCGGTTACGCGAGCTCTTCTCTAAAATCGATATCATCAAGCCCAAGAGCGTGCGCGAGGGTTCGAAAGAAATTTTCTTTGTAGCCCGCGGATTTAAGGGGTCAAAAAAGGTCCCGGATACGGACTCGGCTGAGACCACGGGGAGTTCCACGGGGTAGCTGAATCGGAGCCCGGAATCGCAAACGGTGGTTTGGCGCCATTATCCCGTATTTCCGTACATGGCGTGAAATTACGAATGTGTTTTCCGATTTCTCCACCGTTCGCTTGGCGGAGCCAATAGAAGTACGAGTTCGTCCTCTGCCCGGCAGCGCTATAGAGTCGACCCGTTTGCTGGAACTCCTTCGTCGAGATCGGAAGGAGTTGGTATCGGATTATGTCCATCGCACAACGGATGTTCGAGTATGGAGTATGAATTTCTTTTGCGGAAACCATGCAGCTCGGTCCACGGCGGCCTCGAACCTTTACAGTCCGCTCGAGTTGGTAAAGACCGACGGCGTAGTCATTGATGTCGTAATGGTCCGGCACCTTCGCATTACAACGAGACTCTTCGAACGCGGTAGCGGCAAACGCCCAGACCCAGAACTTAACCTTCGTTTCGTCGTTTAACGATTTCCAGTTCGGGCATACCTTCGGGTTTACGTCCATGCCGACGAGATCGTTCGAAAGGAAACGCGAGGAACCGTTTTTTTTCACTTCTTCATGAATATAATCTTTAATGATCCGTCCGTAAGCATTGTATTCGCCACTTTCGTTCATATAGAGCGAACAATTCAAATCTGGCGACTTCATTCCGCCCTCTGGCGTAAAGTGGAAGGTTTCTCCACTGGGCTTGGCTAAGGTAACGTGGCGTTTTTTCTTCTGAACCGGTGTCTTCGATTTCTCGTCGCTCGGAAGGGCTTCTGCAGACGCGGCTTCTTCTTCTTCGCCCGCGACGACGTTCTGGTCTTTCAAGGCATCTATAAATTCTCGGTCGGTCGCGAGCTCGTCGGCGGCCGGAGTATAAAATTCCGGTACTGCAAGATCAGAGCGGTCATTCTCGATGGCCTCAATGGCTTCTTTTTGCATCGCTTGCTCGGAACTCGACGAAGCGTTTCCGAGAACTCCAGCAGAAGCCGCAATGATGCAGACGGAGCTCACGATCCCAAGTTTTTTAAATTTTAAGAAATGCGGGATTTTTTTCATGACGGGAGACACTCCTAAGTCAGTGAAATTGCACGAGACGGGCCATCGGTGAGCACATCCTCACGGCAAATTCGGCAGTATTTCCAACGGTCGGTTTAAATAAGGAAGGAGGGAGGTGTCTAAGAAATAGACACCTGTAAAAAGGAGTTAGTGAACCGCAGTGGGCGGTGGGCAGCCCGGGCAAGGGGCGGCAATGGCTTTCGAGTAAAATGACCAAAGCGTGAAGACCGATCGACGCAGTCCAGTCGCCATGATTGTGACGAGCGAAATCGTAATCGCGATGAGAAGCACGTATTCGATCAGGGCTTGGCCAGCTTCGGAGTTCCTCTTTCGCATCCCCTTCATTTTCGGGTAGAATCGGGGTGGATGGCAACTGAATCCCAACCCCCTGAAATCCAAAGAAAAAGGCTGACCGTGGCGACCGTGCTCGTGCCGGTAGCGGTGGTTTTAGCGGGAGTGCTGTTTACGCTGAGTTACCTCCGAAGCAAAGGTGCGGCTCACCAAGCGGTCGAACATGGGGCGCCTTCCACGGAAGGATTCATTTCTCGAAAAATCGGAGAAGCGCTCCCGGATTTGACGTTTCATACGCTCGATGGAAAAGCGGTAAAGCTTTCCGATTTGAAATCGAAAGTCGTAGTCATTAACTTCTGGGCGACCTGGTGTGGGCCGTGCGTTAAGGAAATGCCTTCCCTCCAAAAATTGGCAACGGAATATGCGAGCAGAGGGCTCACGGTCGTCGGTGTAAATCTGGACGAAAATCCGGCGGATGTACTCACCTCGTTTCTCATGAAGCACGAAATTAAGTTTCAATCGTTCATCGACCCGACAGGGGATCTTGCAAATCGTTTTGAAGTATCTGGATTGCCGCTGACTTTAGTAGTTGATGGCACTCGAAAACTTCTTTTGGAACATCTCGGTGACGAAGAATGGTTCGATCCCGTTTATCGAAAGCAATTTGAGTTATGGATGGCCGGCAAAAACTCGGATTAAAACTCCCACTTTTCATGACCTCACGGTTTAAGTACCCCGTGGGGGCAGTCATGTTTGCGCTCGCCTTTTTTATTTACTATTTCACGAACCACCATCCGATTTTTCCGCCGCATGAACTTCCCATGTTGGCTGCGGATCACGCCGTTCCTTTCGTACCGTGGACGGTATTTATCTACATTAGCGAATATTTGTTTTTTACGGTTGTCTATATCACCGTTCGCGACATGGAGAATTTGAACAAGTACATCTATTCGTTCTTCTTTACTCAAGCGCTCAGCTGTTTGATTTTTCTTTTTTGGCCGACGATTTATCCGCGTGACCTCTTTCCAGTTCCGGCAGATACGAACGAAACCGTGACCGCCGTTTTCCGTATACTTCGAGACGTCGACGCGGCCACGAACTGTTTTCCATCTCTCCACGTTTCGTCGGTGTACCTCTCGGCCTTTATTTTTCTCGATGAACAGCGCAAAAAATTCCCATTTTTTATTATCTGGGCCACCTTCATCGCGCTTTCGACCCTGTCGACGAAACAACATTATATCGTCGATATCACGGCTGGATTTGCACTCAGTGTGGTTTCGTATCTCTTGTTTCATCGGTGGATATCATACCGTCGCGTCGGAGCAGCCGCGCTCGAATCCGAACGCTTCGATATTATTTCGTCTTAAATTACCAGGCGAACCGGTAGTAGAGTTCTTCGAAGCGTGAAAACGGTAGGACGAAAAAGTCCGCGTCTTTGCCGACTTCGAGCGTGCCTTTCCGATCATGGAGATCGAGCGCCCTTGCCGCATTATAAGTAACAGAAGCAAAAAGCTCCGAGCGGCTCATTCCGAGGTAGAGCGCAGCGATGGTGAGGACCGCGGGGAGATTTAACGTCATTGAAGTTCCCGGATTAAAGTCGGTAGACACGGCAACGCGCGCGCCGGCGTCGAGAAGCTTTCTCGCCGGTGCATGTGCGACCTTAAGATAAAATGCCGTACCTGGGAGGAGGACCGCCGTGGTGTCACTCGCGGCTAGGGCCCGAATGCCAGCCTCCGAGATTTTCAGAAGATGATCGGCCGAAAGCGAACCAAGTTCGGCTGCAAGCGAAGCCGATTCGGTATTCGCGAGTTCGTCGGCGTGAATTTTAGTTTTTAATCCTAAAGACTTCGCAGCCTCGAGGATTTTCCGTCCTTCTTCGTGGGAATAAAATCCATCATCGATAAAAACATCACAAATTCCGGCGAGGTTTTCTTTCGCGACGGCCGGGAGCTGGGAATTCACTAGGTTATCGAGGTAGTCTTCGCGCGCGACGTCTTTCGGAAAATCGTGGGCCCCAAGAAAAGTCGGTACGATTGTCATCTCGGGAGTCGCCTCCTGGAGACGTTTCACGACGCGAAGGACTTTAAGTTCGACTTCCTCGGAGAGGCCGTATCCCGACTTCGCTTCGATCGTACGGATGCCGTAGCGATGGGCTTCTTCGATCCGTGCGCGTCCGAGCCGAAAAAGTTCTTCTTCGCTCGCTTCCCGAGTTGCCCTGACGGTGGTTTGGATACCGCCGCCGCCCGCCGCGATTTCCGTGTAAGTGGCGCCACCACACCGAGCGGCGAATTCGCCCGCGCGATTTCCCGCGAAAACGAGATGGGTATGGCAGTCGATCAGACCTGGCATCACCGCATTTTTTCCATCGAGATCGAAAATCGGACACTCCGCGTATTCCGAAGGCAAGTCGTCACTTTTCCCGACCCAGACGATCTTATCGGCGACGACTTTCATCCCCTTTTTTCCGGTCGAAAAATCGAAGTACGGAACCGTTTTCACCGAATAGGCCATCGCGCCGTCTTCGATCCGTCCGAGGTCGTCCTCGCCCGGACGACGTCCATCCTTACGCCGGATCCCCTCTCCGGTGAGAAGTTCGGAAGCGTGACGGAGGACATGGACGCGGTCAGCGATGCGATCGGTTTTCAGTTCACTCATTTTAACATCGGGATCGAACCACCGCGTTCGCGGAAGGCCGTCTTTCCAATTTCGATCGAAGTTTCGTACCCGGCATCGGCGTGACGGGCGATGCCCATGCCCGGATCGGAGTTCAGGACGCGAGCGAGCCGTTTTTCGGCCGCTTCGGTTCCGTCGGCAAGAATGACCATTCCCGCGTGCATCGAATAGCCGATTCCGACCCCGCCACCATGGTGAAGCGAAACCCAGGTTGCGCCGTTCACGCAGTTAATCATCGCGTTCAGCAGGGGCCAGTCGCCGACGGCATCGGAGCCGTCCTTCATCGCTTCGGTTTCGCGGTTCGGGCTAGCCACTGACCCGCAGTCGAGGTGGTCGCGCCCGATCACGATCGGCGCTTTCACCTTTCCGCTTTTCACGAGGTCGTTGAAGAGTTTACCGGCTTTCTCGCGTTGGCCGTAACCGAGCCAGCAGATTCGGGCAGGCAGGCCTTGAAACTGGATTCGTTCCGCGGCCATATCGAGCCAGCGGTGAAGACCTTTATCTTCCGGGAAAAGTTTTTTCAATTCACGGTCCGTGGTGTGAATATCTTCGGGGTCGCCCGAAAGCGCTACCCAGCGGAACGGTCCGCGTCCGAGGCAAAACTGCGGCCGAATATAGGCCGGAACGAAACCCGGGAAATCGAACGCGTTTTTCACGCCCGCTTTCATGGCTTGAGCCCGAATGTTATTTCCATAATCGAATACGTGCGATCCCCGCTTTTTATATTCGAGCATCGCTTCGACGTGACGGCCCATCGAGGCGATCGACTTCACTTTATATTTCGTCGGATCGGATTTTCGAAGTGCCACGGCTTCAGCGAGTGACATTCCGTGAGGGACGTAACCCTCGAGCTCGTCGTGGGCCGACGTCTGGTCGGTCACGAGGTCCGGCGCGAACCCACGCCCGAGCAGATCCCAAAGCACGTCCACGGCGTTTCCAATCAGTCCGATCGAAACGGCGCGTTTTTCCCGTTTCGCCTTTTCGACGCGCGCGAGAGCGTCATCGATCGAAGTCGCCATTTCGTCGAGGTACTTCGTTTCGAGGCGCTTCTTCGCGCGCTCGGGATCGACTTCGATATTTAAGCTGACGAGGCCCGCGAACGTCGCGGCGAGTGGCTGAGCGCCCCCCATTCCGCCGAGACCGGCGGTTAAAAGAACGCGTCCG
Source organism: Bdellovibrionia bacterium (assembly GCA_038329315.1). Classification (GTDB taxonomy): domain Bacteria; phylum Bdellovibrionota; class UBA1018; order UBA1018; family UBA1018; genus JACMQW01. The sequence continues at coordinate 5,985 of JBBQMV010000006.1, forward strand.
GAGAGATCGCCTCCGAAGTGCTGGCGTCCGGCTTCGGCGAACGTTTCATAAGTTCCTTGAACGATTCCTTGGGTGCCGATGTAGATCCACGAACCGGCCGTCATCTGGCCGTACATCATGAGCCCCTTCGCATCGAGTTCACGGAAGTAGTCGCCGGTCGCCCATGCTGGAACGATCCAGGAATTCGCGATGAGTACGCGAGGCGCGTCCGGATGGGATGGAAATACGGCGACGGGCTTCCCGGATTGGACGAGAAGGGTTTGATCGCCGCGCAGCTCTTTCAGCGAAGCTACGATGGCTTCGAACGCCGGCCAGTTTCGCGCGGCTTTTCCGTTTCCGCCGTAAACGACGAGATCGTCGGGCCGTTCGGCGACGGCCGGATCGAGATTGTTCATCAGCATCCGTAGCGCGGCTTCTTGCTCCCAACCCTTACAGCTCAGCTTCGTTCCATGGTCAGCGCGCACGGTGCGAGCGCCGGGAGGTCGGGTAGAATTCGTCATGAGAATACGTAATGAAAGAGCAGGTAAAAAAGCGAGGGTTTCCTTAGCGCATCCTTAAGATCCCGATTTTATTCAAAATTTTAGAAAGACCGGACCTCTAAAACAGGGATTTTCCGCTTGTGTTTATAACGCGATGCGGTAAAAGCATGTCTCTTGGGGGGCGGCTCTGGCCATCGGGCCTTAAATACCGACGCAAAAAACGCTCTCGAAAACGAAAATTTTCGTCTCACTTCGGGCGCCCAAAGTGCGGCTAGTCAAAATTCAAAAATTAAAAGGCGAGCACCGTTCGATAACCTGAAAAATTAGAGTCCTGAAGGCGGTCGGGGACCGCAAAGTTTACGGGGGTAAACATGAGCAGTAAAATCTGGATTTCCACGTTGGCCGTACTAGTAGCCTCCGCAGCGGAAGCGAAGAATACCGAGTATGAGTGCGACGAGGGAAATGCGAACGCAGGATACCGCATCCGTGTCGTCGAACTCAGCCACGACACTCAAGAAGTCATCATTCTGAAAAAGAAGAATGGTTCGGCGAGTCTCGTCGAAGACCGAAAACTAAAACGAGTTTCCGGCGAAGCGAACTATGAGTTCAATCACCCCGGCCATCGCATCACGTTCAAAAAAGCGATCGCGGATTCCAACGGAAATTGGGTCGGCACGTTCACGATTCCGAGCAAGCGCGGATCGCAGACGGTCCAAGCGAACTGCGGTCGTGTCGAAACGCTTACGCTTTAATACTTAGATCGTAGCGTCGAACTCGCGCGCGACGAGCATCATCTCGATCGCCGTCATATCCAGGTGAAAGGTCCGATCCTTTTTGATCGGTTTCACACGCTTCCGAAGGGTCTTAATCGTCGCTTCGATTTTCGGGGAAGACTTCAGCGGACGATGAAATTCAAGTCCGGTCGTAGCCGCAAGCATTTCCATCGCGATCACTCGACGAACGTTCGTCAGAATCATCGTCGCTTTGCGGGCTGCCCATGCGCCCATCGAAACGTGATCTTCCTTGTCGGCGGACGTCGGAATCGAATCGACCGAGGCTGGGTGGGCGAGGGTCTTGTTTTCCGAGACGATACTCGCGGCGGCGACCTGAATGATCATGAAGCCGGAGTTCACTCCACCTTCTTGGACGAGGAATGCTGGAAGTCCGGACATCGCCGGATTCACGAGCTTTTCGATTCTTTGCTCAGAGATCGAGCCGATTTCGGCCATCGCGATCGAAAGGGCATCCATCGCGATCGCGACGATTTGGCCATGGAAGTTTCCGCCCGAAAGAACCTTCCCGGAAGCCGGGAAAACGAGTGGGTTATCAGTGACCGAATTGATTTCGCGCTCTAAAACCTCGCGCACGAAACGGAGGGTATCCCGCGAAGCGCCGTGAACCTGCGGCATGCAGCGAAGCGAATACGGATCCTGAACTTTATCGCAGTCCTCGTGACTGTGGGTGATCTCGGATTCATGGCCCTTCGGATTTAAGATCGCGCGAAGCCGTTTTGCGACGAGCGCCTGGCCCGGGTGCGGGCGAACGCGCATGATATCGGCATCGAAGGCGGTAGTCGTACCCTTGAGCGCTTCGACCGAAATCGCTCCCGTAATATCCGCCACGTCACAGGTATATTCCGCGTCGAGGAGGGCGAGAGTTCCGAGTGCCGTCATGAATTGGGTACCGTTGATGAGGGCGAGGCCTTCCTTCGGCCCGAGGCGGATGGGTTTTATCCGTGCGGCTTTCAGCGCGCGTTTTCCGCTCATGAGTTTGCCACGGTAATAGGCCTGGCCTTCGCCGATCAGAACGAGCGAGAGATGCGAGAGCGGGGCGAGATCTCCGCTAGCGCCGACAGAACCTTGCTCGGGAATCCATGGCGTCACTCCCGAATTCAGAAGCTTCAAACACTGCTCGATGAGGCCGACGCGAACCCCGCTATGTCCGATCGAGAGGTTCGCGGCGCGGAGGAAAAGCATTGCGCGGGCTTGGGGAATCGAAATCGGGCCCCCCGTTCCGACCGAATGAGAACGCAGGAGGTTATATTGAAGTTCTTCGAGGTCAGCGTCAGGAATGCGAACGGTCGAAAGCAGCCCGAATCCCGTGTTCACGCCATAAATCGTTTCGCCCGCGGCGGTGCGACCCCGAAGATACTGGTATGCGCGGAGAATTTTTTTCTTCGCTGTCGGGGTAAGCACGACTTTGCGCCCGAAATGGGCGACTTCACGAACCGCTTCGAGCGTCATCTTATCTCGGCCGAGTCGGAAGGCATTCATGGACAGGTCCTTTAATTTCCGCTGTCGATCGCAGCGGCGAGTTTACGAAATGCAGTCGCGCGGTTTTTCGCGTCGAAGATCGCCGATCCCGCAACGAAGCAGTCCGCACCCGCTTCGCGGACGGACTGGGCAGTACCGGTATGAATCCCGCCGTCGACCTGGATCACAAACCGATTCTCGCGTCGAAGGTCGGTGAGTTGGCGAATTTTTTTCAGAGAGTTCTCGATAAATTTTTGTCCGCCGAATCCCGGATTCACACTCATGATGAGCACAAGATCGACGAGGTGAAGGACACCTTCGATTACCGCGACCGGAGTGGCCGGATTAATCGAAACGCCGACTTGGCATCCGCGTTCCCGAATTCGGTGAAGGAGACGGTCGAGATGGGCAGTCGCTTCCGCGTGAACGGTGATCAGGTTTGCGCCCGCATCTGCAAATGCGTCGACCCAGTCTTCCGGACGGGAAACCATCAAGTGACAGTCGATGTAGCTTTTCGTTTTTTTGCGGAGCGATTTTACGATGACTGGCCCGAGGGTCAGATTAGGAACGAAATGTCCGTCCATCACGTCGACGTGAAGCCACTCGGCACCGGCTTTTTCGACTGACTTCACTTCAGCGCCGAGTGCCGAAAAATCCGATGAGAGAATCGACGGGGCGATCACACCCGTCTCGAAGGCTTTCGCTTCGAGCCGCTTCCACAAGGACGAACCTGGAATTTTTTTCATCAGCTCGAGCGTACCCGAAGAGGCAAGGCGACGCTACGACCGCGTAGTCCGTTTAAGAACGGAGCGGCATCGATTTCTTTTTTTCCTTCAGGCTGGAGGCGCTGAATCTCGAGCGCGCCCTGCGCCGTCCCGAGAATCAGCATTCCGGCGCGTTCCTGGAGCATCCCATGCGTCGCAGCTAGCGTCGGATGGGGCACGGTTTGACGCACTTTTATACGCTCTTGGGTGACGACCCCATTCTTTTCGATCTCGATCACGAAACTGGTTCCCGGCCACGGGTTTAGAGCGCGGACGCGGCGGTCGAGTTCGACGGCAGAACGTTCGGGATCGAGGCCCTCCATTTCCTTCGTGAGCTTCGAGGCGACGGTGACGAGTGATGCATCCTGCGCTCGTCCCTGGATCGTTTCGTTCGCGAGTCCGGAAATGGTGCTGAGGATGAGGTCGCCACCGAGAAGTGCGAGTCGGTCGTGAAGTGCACCGACGGTTTCCCTTTCGCCGATTTTCGTTTCGACTTGTTCGTAGATATCGCCCGCGTCGAGCTCGCGCACCATTTTCATGGTCGTGACTCCAGTAACTGCGTCGCCCGCGAGTATCGCATGATGAATCGGTGCGGCTCCTCGCCAGCGCGGAAGGAGCGAAGAGTGGATGTTGATACAAGCGATACGCGGCAGATCGAGGACATTCTGTCGGAGAATTTGCCCGTATGCGACGACGACGATCACGTCGGGGCGCAGCTCCGCGATTTTTTCGTATTCACCGGGGATCGTGAGTTTTTCCGGCTGACGAACTTCGATACCTAAGGCGATCGCACGTTCCTTTACCGGGGAGAACTTTACTTCGAGTCCACGCCCGACCGGACGATCGGGTTGGGTGTAAACGGCAAGGATGTCGTGGGCTGCGTGAATTTTTTCGAGCGCCGGGATGCTAAAAGTCGGCGTCCCCATGAAAACGACTCTCAAGCGCCCGATCGTCACTTAAAATCTCCGATTTTTTGCGAAGCGCGGATCGATGAGGTCGTGCTCGCGTTCGGCACGTTCCTTCCGCAGTTTCTTTTGGGCGAGTTCTTTTTTGAGTGGACTCAACCGATCGATGAAGAGCTTTCCTTCGAGGTGATCCATTTCGTGTTGGATCGCGACCGCGAGAAGTTCTTCGGCATCGAGCGTCTTCGTGAGTCCGTCGATGTTCAGGTATTGGAGGGTGATCTTTTTCGCGCGCTCGACTTCGGCGGTGTACTCCGGAACGGAGAGGCAGCCTTCGGACGTCGTGATCTTTCCTTCTTTTCGAATGATCTCCGGATTAATGATGATGATTGGCTTCCGCTTCATCACGATCGAGCGGCCGAAAATCTCGGCGCCCGGCGGAAGTTTCGGGGGATTCATTTCGTCTTCGAGCTCCTCGTAGTCGTATTCGACATCGAGGACGAGAATGCGCTCGAGAATGCCGACCTGGTTCGCCGCGAGCCCGATTCCCGGGGCATCGTACATCGTCTCGAACATGTCATCGGCGAGTTTGAAGTAGGTCTTTTCTACGCGGCCAATCGGCGAAGCTTTCTTCGTGAGTACGACGTCGGGGAATGCGTAGATCTTCAGCTTCGCCATAGTCTGACTACTTCTCCTGTCGCGCTACGAGCAGTAACGCAAAACCCATGAAAATCAGGGTCGGGCCCCAGGCCGCCACCAAAGGAGGCACTGCGCCATTTGACCCCAGGGATAGTCCGATCGAATAAAAAAGCCAATAAAAAAAGGTAATCGCGAGGCAGATCCCCAGGTCCTTCGCGAGGCCCCCTTCGCGCCGTCCCCGAACGGAAAACGGAATACCGATCAAACACATGACGATCGGGATGAAACTGAGACTGAATCGCGAATGAAACTTCACCTGATAGCTCTTCGTATCGAGTCCGGCGTTTTTGTTTCGATCGATGTAACTGCTCAATTCGCTGAGGCGGAGGCCATCGACTTCCTTTTCGATTTCTTGGAAATCTTTCGGCGTCTCCGGAATTTGGAGACGAAGTTCGTTGAATTTCTCGTTTATCGGGAAGGGGTCAGAATCCATGAACTGCGTGACCGTACCGTTCAGGAGCTTCCATCCCTGCGGAGTGAAGAGGGCTTTTTCAGATTCGACGGTTTGGACGAGATTGAAACGATCGTCGAACGAATAGACGGTCATCCCTAGGATCTGTTTAGTCTTCAAATCGAAGGCCTTCAGATTGTAGATGAGGTTTTTCGAACGGTACCAGACCTTGTTTTGTTTTACGTCGAGATAGAAGTCGGTGCGGTTCTTCATTTCGCGCCAGTAGTAATTCGTCCGGCGCTTAAAGAGCACGGGGAGTACGCTGTCTTGCAGAAACAGGGCGCTGAGGCTGATCGCGAAAACGAAAACGAGCAGGAGGGCCATAATCCGTTTCAAGCCGATGCCGAGCGAAAATATCGCGGTGAGTTCATTTGTCCGATTTAAGCCGGACAGCGTCAAAACCGTGCCGATCAGGACAGAAGGTGGAATCATTTGTACGAGAACGGCCGGGACCTGGAATAGGTTGAAGGTCAGGACTTGGCGGGCCGGGAAATTCTCCTCGAGGAGCATCCCGGTCACTTGTTGGAAGAGGTAAATAGCCGTTAATCCGAACGTGGCGACCGCTACGTTTTTCAGAAAAAGGGCGATGATATAGCGATCTATCGTCTTCATAGCTTCCCTGCGGGTCCTATCTTAGCTATGGTAGTCGAATCATGAGCCAGTCGAAAGAGTCGGTTACCGGAAAGAACGGAAATACGTATGCTCAACAGGGCGGAACCTCGAAGCTTCGTTATGCCTTCGAGCAGGCATGGCAGCTCGCAATCGCGCTTCTGATCGTATTCGCGATTCGCTCGGCGGTCGTCGAACCGTTCAAGATTCCTTCTGGCTCCATGATCCCGACCCTCTACGTCGGTGATTTCATTTTCGTGAATAAGTTCGCGTACGGCTTGAAGCTTCCGTTCTCGGATCTCTTCGGTGCTCCGATCACTCTGATCAAGCGCGATGCGCCTCACCACGGCGACGTCATCGTGTTCCTCTATCCAAAGGAACCGGACACGCACTACATCAAGCGCGTGATCGGACTTCCGGGTGACACCGTCGAAGTACGGAATAAAGTGGTATTCATCAACGGCCAACCGCTTCCGCAGACCGAAGCATCGAATGATGAGAAGCTCACGCAGCTAAAAGACATCGGCGATCCCCGTTACGGCGATTCGCACATGAAGTTAATGCGCGAAAAAATCGAGGGTGGTCACGAACACAAGATCCTGCTCGACCAGAATAACGATTACACGATGAACTTCGAGCCGGTGAAAATTCCGGAAGGTCACTTATTCGTTATGGGCGACAACCGTGACTTCTCGAACGACTCTCGGTTCTGGGGCTTCGTCCCTTACGAAAATATCTCCGGCCGCGCCGAAGTCATTTGGCTTTCGATGTGGTTCGACATGAAGGACACCGACAAAAACTCCTTCAAACCGGCGCGCATCGGCACGGTCCTGAGGTAATGTCTTTAGCCGCATGAATATTCGAGGCGCAATCGATCACCTCCTTTCGATCGTCGCTGCGTTGATCCTCGTTTTTTTTATCCGGTCGAGTTTTTACGAGTCCTATAAGATCCCTTCCGGCTCGATGATTCCGACGATTCTGATCGGCGATCACGTTTTCGTGAATAAGCTCGCCTATCGATTTGATCTCCCGTTCTCGGAGTACTTCGGAAAACCGATTCACCTCTTCCAGCACTCCGCGCCGGTGCGCGGTGATATTGTCGTTTTCCAAAGCCCACGTAACCCGGACATTAACTACATCAAGCGCGTGGTCGGACTTCCGGGAGATTCCGTTAGAATTCGGGACCGTAAACTTTATGTGAATGAAGTCGAGATGAAATCGGAGCCGGCGACTCCAGAAGCGGCGAAGAAAATCTTCAGTGATCTTCGTGATCCGAAGCTTGGTGAGACCGAAATGCTCGTTTATCGAGAACGCCTCGCCGAGGTGGATCACTGGATTTTCTTCGATCGAAATAATTTCATATCCGAAAGTTTCGGCCCGTACACCGTTCCGGAAGGTCGAATTTTTGTCATGGGCGACAACCGTGATTTCTCGGATGATTCTCGGTTTATCGGTGCGATTCCGATCGAACACGTGAAGGGCCGTGCGAGTTGGATCTGGCTCTCAGTATGGCTTCGCTTTGATCCCTTTGAATTCGAATTTCACCCGTTTCGTTCAGGGCACTCACTCTATTCGCTCTGATAAAGTAGCGCCTTTCCGACGAACGCTCGGTATTCTGGGAAATCCGAAAGATCATTGTGATGCCCACCCTTCACCGTCAGGAACGAAGGGGGCGGATTAAATTTGTGTGTGAGCGCTTCACCCGAGGCGTATGGGATAATTTCGTCATCCGTCCCGTGCGCGATGAAGACCGGAGCAGTTACCTTCGGCGCGTAGAGATCGTTCCGGAGCGGGTACTTCATCAAAAACGGAAAAACGAACGGAAACGACTGCTGGCCACGGTTGAGGGCGCTTAGGAATGGAGTTTCGAGGATCAGTAGCTTTGGTCTGATCTCGGTGGCCATCCGAGTGGCGATTCCACTACCGAGGGAGCGTCCGAAAATCACGATCTTCGAATCGGGAAAATCTTTCCGCGCAAGTCCGAGGACCATGCGGCCGTCTTCGAGGAGGGCATCCTCGGAGTGGTAACGGCCGGTGCTCTTTCCGAATCCACGGTAATCGTAAATGAGCACGTCGTATCCAAATCTTGCCAGGCTATCACCCACCGGAGACCAGCGGTGAAGACTTCCCGCATTCCCGTGGTAATAGACGATGATTCCTTTCGGATCCTTCACACGGTAGCGAAGTACACTGAGTACCGCGTCTCCACTCGGAATGGACATCTCGGTGAACGGCATGTCGCCCTTAAAAACGAAGTTGGCGGGCAACTTCTCCGGATAGAAGATGAGTTTTTCCTGAAAAAAATAAACGCCGACCTGAATCGCGATGAAAACAACGAACAGGATTTTGATGAAGAGCTTTAAGAGAACCATCGCGCGAAACCGTCTAGAGTACGGGCAAGGGAACGACGGAAAATCTCCGGCGAACGATCGAGTATGCGAACGAGCCGAGGGGAGATCCGGTAATACGCGAAAATCGCCCGGCGACCGAGGGGCGACCGCCTAAGCGATCCATCTCGGAAATTCCGAAGCCGTACGATTGTCATCGGATCGGCGACGTCGAGGAGCGATGTCGCGATGAAACAGCGCTCACCGGTAAGCGTCGTGTAGGCGCTCTTAAATTCCAGACGGTGCTTGCAGCGGCCACTTCCAAGGTATTTTCGAAGAGCTTCTCCCGATAGCGATTGGAACGGCATCGTCTTCGAGAACTGCACGTATTTTTGGAGGTACGTGATGAGTTCCTGCTTTTGGTCTTCCCGCTTCGCCCGGTCGTAGAGTTTCGCCATGTCCCAGTAAATTCCGGAAAGGAGAACGATCTCGTAGAGTTCTTTTGTTTTATCGAAGAGATCGAGAGTGAGGCCGTCCCGTCCGCACTTCTTCCACATCTCCAGAATCAAAATATACTGTTGGTATTTCCGAACGGATTCGACGGTGCGCCCGGCCTGCGAAAGTCGAATTCCTTCTTTCGCAATCTCCACGCGCTTCTTCAGGAGCTCTTTTCGCTGTTCTTCTTGCTGACGCCGAAGCTGCTTTTCAATCCGGGAACGAAGAATCGTGCGGGAAGGGCGTTCCTTCTTTTCGGGCGTAGAAGTCATGGGCGTAATCTATCCTAACCCGTAAGGATCGACGTCTACAAGCAGGGGCCACTTCTCGCGGGCGGCGACCGCCTTCGCGACAGAAATCGAACGGCTGAGCGCACGAACGGAGGACGACTTTATCAGAACGTCCCACCGAAAGATCCCCTTTGCGCGCTCGAGAAACGCTTCGGATGGACCTAAATATTCTAACCGGAGATCCGTTTCTTCCTTCTCGATGGCGGGTTGGGCCCCGCGTAGCGCATTCGCAATCGCCTCGCACCGAGTGACCGCCTCCTGGCGTTCGGTCGACTCGACCCGGAGGCGCGCCATGCGCCCAAATGGCGGATATGAAAGCGCCTGTCGAAGTTCGAGTTCTTCGGCTAGAAAATCCTCTTCGGAACGTTCTCCGAGGAGAACCGCAATCACCGGCGCGTCCGGCTGGTACGTCTGGATCAGCACCCGGCCGGGAAGCTCGGCCCGGCCCGCACGTCCAGAAACTTGCGAAAGGATCTGCAGCGCACGTTCCGGAGCCCGGAAATCGGGATACCGGAAAAGCGCATCCGCGAGAATGACGACGACGAGGGTGACCTTCGGAAAGTCATGTCCCTTGGCGAGCATCTGGGTGCCGAGGAGGATCTGGGCCTCGCCATTTCGGAACGCATTCAGTGTCTTTTCAAGCCGAGAGGCGCTCGTTACGGCGTCCCGGTCTAGGCGAAGTATCTTCGCTTCCGGCAAAAGCTTCGGAATTTCTTCCTCGAGGCTTTCCGTGCCCGCGCCGATCGGGTCGAGATCGACGGCTTGGCATTTCGGGCAAAAATCGGGAATACCCTCGGCATGTCCGCAGACGTGACAGCGAAGTTCTTTCGAGCGCTTATGAACGGTGAGGGAAATCGAACAGTTCGGACATTCCGAAACCTCCCCGCAGTCATGGCAGCGAAGAAACGACGCGAATCCGCGCCGGTTCAGATAAATCATGACCTGCTCGCCACGGGCGATTGTTTCGCGAATCACGTCTAAGGTCTTTACGGCGACCGGCGCCTGGATCCCCTCGACGAGGACCTCGTCGGCGAGATCGATCACTTCGATCGCGGGCATTCCACCAGTCGAATAACGCGCTTTCAGATCGAAGGATGAGTACTTTCCTTCGCGAACGCGCTCGCGCGTTTCGAGGCTTGGCGTCGCGGAACCGAGGACGACGAGCGCGTCGGCGTTCTTCCCGCGAACGATCGCGAGATCGCGGGCATGGTAATGAACCCGGTCTTCCTGTTTGTAAGTCGGGTCGTGTTCTTCGTCGACGAGGATGAGGCCTAGGTTCTGGATGGGGGCGAAGACGGCCGAGCGGGCGCCGACGACGACCCGGATTTCTCCGCTCCGGAGAGCGGCGCCTTGGTCACGGCGTTTCGCGTCCGGCATCGCCGAGTGCCACCGCGCGACCATTTCTCCGATGCCGCTCTCTAAACGCTCGTGGAGCTGGGAAGTGAGCGCGATTTCTGGGACGAGGAGTAAGACTCCTTTTCCTTCGGCGAGCACTCGCTTCGCTAACTCGATGTAGACTTCGGTTTTTCCGCTTCCGGTTACTCCGTGTAACAGGGCTACTTTTTGCGGTGGGCGCGGGTCGGTGGCGGCAGCGACCGCCGGCCTTGTTCGCAGAAGATCTAAACCATCTCTGGCTGCGGTTTGTTGTTCATTCAAATGAATCTCGCGCTGGGGAACCATCGTCCGGTTCAGCTCCTTCGCTTCTCGGTTCGTCGAACGGAGTCCGAGGGAAGCGGGCGGACAAGCGGCCGCGAGAAGTTCACCTAAAGGCTGCGCGTAGTAGCGGGAAGCCCAAGAACAAAGCGCAAAGACATCGGCGGGAATTCGGTCGGCGTCATCCCCGCTTTCGAGAATCGATTTTAACTTCGAAGGATCGACTGCACGCGGAAGTTCAGAAATCGGTTTAGGTTCATCGACGACGAAACCGATGACCGTCGAGCGGCCAAACGGTACGCGAACCCACGTTCCGGGGCCGAGCGGTCGCCCGTCGTTCGGAATACTGTAGGAAAAAAAAGCGTCGAGCGGTCGCGGAACCGCGACCGAAACGATGCGTGAAATTACCGAATCCACTGCACCCACTGCTCGATGAGGGATCGCTCCTCAGCCGGCAGCGCGGACGAAATCGCGGGAATTCCCGAGACCTGAATCGCGTGCATGTCGGCGAGATCCGGATTGATGATGACCTCCATCGCTTCGCCCTTTAGGACGAAATCCGAGCCCCGATAAATCGAGATCGACCGCGCGTACGGGAAGTCTCGAGTGAACTTCGTTTCTTCAAATCGGATTTCGACTCCGCCGGCGATGAGTTTCAGCGGAACGAAATCATCCTTCAGGATCCAGAGGGATGGATTTCCATCGCCGATCACCCAACCAACCTTGTGATCGAGGCGACCGATCGAAGTCTTCTCTGCCGCGCGACGTGCATTTTCGTCCGGCATCGCGAGGAGATCCGCTTCCGGAACGACGGGAATGCCCGCGTTTTTGAGCGCCGTCATGATCGCGTTCGGATTCGTTTCGAAAAGAAGGAGGCTCGCTAGGCTATCCGTAATGCCGAGCTTGCGCTCGAACGCGTAGATCTCGTGGTCGCTTTGGTCAACGAAGCGTGCTTTCCAAATTTGGGTTTTCGCGTCGTAGTAACCGATTTCGCGGATCTGGCCGGAAGGGCCGGTGATTCGCGTCTTTACGCGAATTGACTTCAGGTTCTTGTGCCGCTTCGCAAGTGTCGCGATTTGAAAATTCGATGGTGGAATATAAGCCAGCGCGGCTGGAGCGCCGAAAAATAGGGCTACCGAGAGAACGGACGAAAGCACCTTCACGGATAGTCCCCGCTTTCTTTCAAATGTTTCTTCATGAGTTCCCGAACCGCCGGAGCCAATTCCGGCCGCTTTAAAGCGAAAGCCATCGTCGCGTCGATGTAACCGAGGCGATCACCGGTATCGTACCGAGTGCCTTCGAAGGCATAAGCGAATAATTTTTCCTGTTCCGCGAGCATCTTTAGACCGTCGGTGAGCTGGATCTCTCCGCCTTTTCCCGGCGGGGTCTTCCGGAGCATATCGAAAATGGATGGCATGAGGACATAACGCCCCGGGATTGCGAGTCGGGAAGGGGCCTCTCCTTGGGCAGGTTTTTCGACGAGAGTGCGAACCCGGGTGAGTCGGGCGTCGATAGTGTCGCCACCAATGATTCCATATTTCGAAACTTCGGACTCCGCGACTTCCATCACTCCGACGACCGAGGCGTGTTCACGTTCGGCGACGTCGATCAGTTGGCGGATGCAGGGAACTTTCGAGTCGATGAGATCGTCGCCGAGGAGAACTGCGAAAGGCGCGTCCCCGATGATCGGTTCCGCGCAGAGTACGGCGTGTCCCAGGCCCATCGGATTTTTCTGACGAATCGTCATGATATTACAGAGCTTCGCGATCCTCCGTGAAACGTCGGCGAGCTCGGATTTTCCTTTTTTATCGAGCGTCGATTCGATCTCAAACGAGTAGTCGAAGTGATCGATGATCGAGTCCTTATTCCGGCCGGTGATAATGACGATGTCTTGGATTCCGGCCGCGACGGCTTCTTCCACGATGTACTGGATCATCGGGATATCGACGATCGGGAGCATTTCTTTCGGTGTCGCCTTCGTTGCGGGAAGGAACCGAGTGCCTAGTCCGGCACAAGGAATGACGGCTTTACGAATCTTCATCTTCGAGACTCTACCCGAGCGTCGGGGGTTGTGAAAGACGAGGCTTTTCGACTAGAGTCGGTAAAAACCAGAACGTTTAGACGGAGTTAATGCAAAATGTCATTTCGATACATCACCCTTCTCCTCGTTTTGACTCTTTCGGGTTCCGCCTTCGCGACCGATTACACCTCGCCTCGGGCGGCCGGGATGGGTGGGGCTGGGCACGCGGCTCCGCTCCTGAACGACGCGATTTACATGAACCCGTCGGTCATCTCACTGCTCCCGGCCTATCAGGTGAGCATGAGCCACGAAACCGCGAAGGGACCGGACAACACGGAACCGAAGGTGCTCGTCGAAAACGTTTCGATTCAAGACGGGACGAACTCGCTATTCGCGGCCGGACTCGGCTACACGCGGAAGACTTACGGACGAGAAGTGAACGTCGGCGCCGCCGAGCGGATTTTCGAAAAGTATGGAGTCGGAATCGGGTCGAAGTTTCTTTTCGGCAGCGACTCCCGCACGAATGCCCAGGACGCGACCCTTTCCGCCGTCGGCGGCCCGCTCGACTGGTTTCAGGGCGGCCTGATTGTGGATAACCTGATCGCCTCGGATAAAATGAAAGAGTGGAACCAGTACCGAGAGTTCATCCTCGGCACGAAGTTCAATATTCAGAAGATCATGCTCATTTATCTCGATCCGCACCTCGTTCCTGGAAAGCCGGGCGACTCTTTCGGTTATGAAGCCGGCGTCGAACTCCCGTTGATGAGTGACCTCTATATTCGAGGCGGAACGAATAAGAACTCGTTCCAACCCGCGCTCGGGACTTACGGAGATGGCCATGGTTTCGGGATCGGCTGGGCGGCTCCACGGATGTCACTCGATGTCGCGCTTACGAAGACGATTCATCCGGTACCGACGAATAATTTTCTCTTTTCGGTCACGATTCTCTAACCGATGTCCGATCTAGAACTCTAGAAGTAGAGAAAATCACCCACACGCGTGGGTGGTCAAAAACTTGACGACCAGGGTAGGCCGCGACCATGGATTCGGAAGACTCCTCAGAGAAAATCGAGAAAGAGATTTCTCCCTTCGAGCTGCTCCAAGAGAGCTGGCCTTCGTTAACCGTTGACCAACGGCACGACGCTTTCTACACGCTCGCGCGCGAAGACGCCGAAGAGGTTTTTCTCACGCTGGGTGCCGGCGATCAGTACGAACTCGTGAAGGACCTTCAGAACACCCAAAAACGTGGGTGGATTCGGATTCTCGCGCCCGACGACGCGGCCGACTTGATTCAGCAGTTTCCATTTGAAGAGCGCGCCCAAATTCTCGCGCTTCTCGACATCACGACCATGCGGGAAGTCGTCGCGCTTCTCGCTTACGCCGAAGACGATGCCGGGGGACTCATGAATCCCCGTTTCGTTCGGCTTCGCCCGGATGTTTCGGTCGACGTAGCGATTCGTTACCTTCGCGCACAGTCGAAAGCAAAAATCGAAACGATTCATTATGTGTACGTGCTCGACCAAGAACAGCACTTGCTTGGCGCGATGTCGTTTCGCGATCTTTTTCTCGCGCCTCCGGAAAAACTCGTCAGCGAAATCATGGCGACGGACCTCGTATCCCTTCCGGAAGACATGGACCAAGAAGAGGTTTCGCGAAAGTTCGCCCAGTGTGGTCTTTCCGCCCTTCCCGTGATCGATGCCGAAGGGAAGATGAAGGGGATCGTCACGGTCGACGACGTCGTCGAAGTCGTCGAAGAAGAAGCGACCGAAGATATGCACAAACTCGGGGGTACCGAAGCCCTCGACGAGCCGTACCTCACGATTAATCTTTTCAAAATGATCAAGAAGCGCGCGGGCTGGCTGGTCTTTCTTTTCCTCGGAGAAATGCTCACCGCGACCGCAATGGGTTATTACGAGAAGCAAATTGAGCAAGCCGTCGTACTCGCGCTCTTCATCCCACTCATCATTTCGTCGGGAGGCAACTCGGGTTCCCAAGCGACCTCACTCGTCATTCGCGCGATGGCGCTGAGAGAAGTCCGTCTTCGCGATTGGTGGCGCGTATTCGTTCGGGAGCTCATCGTCGGGAGTTCGCTCGGGGTGATCTTGGGTACGATCGGGATGGTCCGGATTCTGGTTTGGCCGTCTCACTCGATCCTTTACGGGGAACATTTCCAACTCGTTGCCGGGACGGTGGCTTCGGCCCTGGTGGGTGTCGTCCTCTGGGGATCCCTCGCGGGATCGATGCTTCCCTTCTTTATGCGTCGACTCGGGTTTGACCCGGCGACGTCTTCGGCCCCCTTCGTCGCTACGCTCGTCGACGTCACCGGCCTCGTGATCTACTTTACCGTCGCCAGCATCATTTTACGTGGGACGCTCCTCTAGCTACCGAATTTTGGCCGCACACCGGGATGCTTAATTTTTATCTCTAAAAAAATCAGGTAGTTAGAGGTTGTCGGTTTTGCTTGCGCTTCCGAAGACGCGGGCATATAACGCATCTCGTTATGAAAAGAAAACTTCGATCAGTACCGAAATGGGCTGCTTTCGTCACCTTCGTGGTGACGACGGCGCTTCTCGGATTTAGCTGCGGAACGGGGAACTCTTCCTCGACCCCTGCCGCACCCACTCCCCCGAGTGGGATTCTGACCCAAGCCGACGCCATTTGCGCTGCCCCCACCCTCTTCAACTCTGGCCGTCCGCTCGCGTTCTCTGAACTTGCGACGGCCGGGAACATGAGCTTTGAGCTCCGGGAACTTCATTTCCGAGATGTGATCCTCCGCACACCGACCTCCGTCAACGACGTCGAACTCGCCTATCGTACCGAAATGCGGATGACGAATAAGGCCGGGACCCTTACGCCGGTGAACCAAGTCGTCTGTAACCAACAGAACAAGGTCTCCCGTCGTGGCCAACAACTTTCCCGGACTACGATTCCGGTCGTCGGCGACCTTCACCTGCCTTCGATGCGCATCACTGTTTATGATCAAGCCTCGGCCGAGAGCGATAACTACAACATGCCTCGGATCTCCGAGATCACGGTCTCGAACGGAAACTACTTCTCGTTCAATAACCAAAATATCGGACAATACCGCCAGGTGCGTACGATCAGTCAGTACATTAATCTTCTCCGATACCGGATGCTTTACAATCGCGTCGAGCTACGCGAAATGGGCGACGGTTGGATCGGGATTTACGCCGAGAAAACTTTCGGCGTAGAAAAAGCCCAAGTCATGATTTTACTCGCTCGCGCGAACTGAAAGGTCCTATGAAAACGAAATTAAAACTGGTTATTGTTTTGTCCGCTCTTGCAACCGTCTCGGCTTATGCGAACTGTGACACGGCTTCCATCGACGGAACTTGGGTCCGTTCGGAGAGTTACGCGGACTCGGTGGATTCTGGCAAATCGTGGACCTACGAAATCAATGGTGCTTCTGTGAAAGAAACGATCGCACTTACCGATAGCTGGACCGCCACCGGAACTTACGGTCCTTACTACGCGAAAGAAATCGATCTGATCGCGACTTACGGCACGAACTGTTCGGTTAAACTGACCGAGATCAGTTCGGTTACCCGTTCTTTCCGAAACTTCGACGAACCGACGGCGAACCTCTCCGAAGAACATGAAAATGCTTCGGGTCGCGTTTCTCGATATTCCTTTTCCGTAAATGGAGACGAACTTTCGCTGACCGATTTGAGAAACGATACGATTCGTTTACACCGAAAAAATTAAGTTCGCAGGCTCTTTAAAATCCGAACGATCGTCGAAACTCCGGCGATCGCCTCCCATTCGGCGATTGGGAAAGTTCCGGTTTCTTGGATCATGGCGCCGAAATTCTCGATCTCGGCCGCATACGGATCGGTAGCGTCGCGGACTTCGATCGTCTCGAGGGTTACGGGCGCGTCGCGCGTCGGGCGACGGAAGAGTCGGAGGGTTTCGAATTCCGTCGGTTTAAACGGATGTGGAATTTCAAGCCAGCCCTTTTCGCCGAGAATTCGCAGTTCGTCGAGACGGGGTCCGAGAAAACCGCCATCGAGCTGGGCGCTGATTCCGTTTCCATAATCGAGAAGCGCCGAGAATAAAGTATCGTAATTTTCCGCGGGGGTAGTGCCCTGGATGCGGCCCCGGGCGAAGATTTTCTCCGGAGCCCGTCCAATGATCGCGTTTGCGAAGTTCACGAGGTAGCATCCGACATCGGCCACGGCGCCACCCCCGGTTCGACCGTCGGTTCGGATATTCGCGCCTGGCGCGATTGTGATGTGGAACGAGCCTTGGACGCCGCGAACCTCACCGAGTGTGCCGTCCCGAACGAGTTCGAGAATCTGTGCGGACTGGGCGTGATGCCGGTACATATACCCCTCGGCGAGGTGAAGCTTCTTCGACTTCGCGATGGAGACGAGCGATTCGGCTTCCTTCACATCGAGCGCGAGCGGCTTTTCGCAGAGCACGTGTTTGCCCGCTTCGAGGGACGCTTTCGCCCATTCGAAATGGAGGTGATTTGGGAGTGAGATGTAAACGACATCGATCGCGGGATCCGTGACGATTTCCGCGTAACTCCCGTAGGCATGGGGAATCCCGTAGCGATCGGCTTCCGCCTTCGCGCGGGCGAGATCTCGGCTGGCGACCGCGTAGAGTACGTTTCGCTCCGAGGTCGCGAAATGAGGAAGAACTTTCGCGTTAATACGGGCAGTGCCGAGCACCCCCCACCGAAGCCGCGCGGACATCACTTCCACCCGGGTCCGGTGGGTTTTAGAATTTGTCGAAGCGCCGGCCCGCTCAGCATCGAAGTGAATAGCGCCATGATGACGAGGGAGAAGAAGAGGCGGTCGCTGATCATTCCGAGTTCGTGTCCGAGGGAAGTAAGGAAGATGCTCATCGCGCCTCGCGAATTCATCGCGAAACCGACGCACCATGATTCGCGAGTAGGCATCCCACTCAGCCGCGCCGTCAGTGTACCGGCAATAACTTTTCCGAGAGTGGCGATCGCGATGAGTAGGAGAGTCAGCGAAAGATCGAACTGAGCGAGATTTCCGAGTTTCAGTCCGACGACCGAAAAGAAAAGCGGAGCAAGGGCCCGACTCGCAAGCCAGGATGTAGTCTTTCGGACGGTGAGGCTCCTCTTGCGTACTATTTCACCGACGATGATTCCGATGATGAAGGCCACGACCGGTAGGTGAAAATGAAGGCTCGTGGCGAAGAGCGCAGAGAACAGGGCCCATACCATCAGGTTTTCGAGGATCGTCGCGGATAGTGTGACCGAGCCGATGACCGAATGGTAAACGCCGACATCCATTAGCGTGCGAGTGAGCACGGGGAGTGCGGAGATGGCGAGGCTAATGCCGAGGAATAAACCGAAGGTCGAAGGTGAAGTGTGGGCGTCGTATCCGAAAAGTCCGGGGAGACTAATTGCGCAGGCCCAAGCGATAACGAAAGGGATCGCCGCACCTGCGAGACCGACGGTCATTCCCGTGCGGAAACGATCTTTCAGGCTTGAAAGCTGATTCTCGAATCCGGCAAAGAAAAGGAATCCGAGCCCGGCATAAAAACTTGCCGTGGTGAGAAGTGGCGAAGCGACGTGAAACCGGTGTCCAAGAAAAGTGGGACTGAACAAAACACCCGCAAGTAGTTCACCGAGGACCGAGGGTTGTCTGAGCATCTGTGCGAGGGTGCCGAGGGCGCGAGCCGCGAACCAGAGAGCAAGAATGCCGATGATCGGGTCAGAGTTCATTCGTGCTCGGGTGATTATGGTGGTCCCGGAAGGATTCGAACCTTCGACCTTTGCCTCCGGAGGGCAACGCTCTATCCAGCTGAGCTACGAGACCCCGATCAATGGATAGCCTCGTCGTAACATAGCTCGCGCAGGTTTCCGAGCGTGATGCGCGGAGTTAAAAAAAAGCGCCCCCGGACTGTACTCACCTAAACTACAGGGTCGTCCGAGGGCGTTTGTTCCCGATACTCTGGGAATTCCCGATACTCTGGGAAACTATTTAGGGGGGGGCAAATCTAGAACCGGTGCTTAGCCGAGCATGCGGTATTGGCCACCTTCGGAGATCGCCGCTTTCTCACAAAGTTTTTCGAGACGATCGTGGATGATTTGGTACTTCGATTCGAGTTCACCAAAGAGCAAGCCCGTATCGACCAGCTCATCCCGACATTCACGCAAATTCATCAGAGCACTAAAAAAGTGCCTGTTTTCATCCTCCGGCCGTTTGGCGTGCAAGCTCCGGGTAAAGGACTGGATCATCTGCTCGGCGGAACGGAGGAGCCGATTTTTCTTCGGAGCTTCCGCGACGTCGGCGATTAAACAGAGCTGGTGGAAGGAAAGTGCGAACTGGTAAGTCAGGTAATTCTTGAACATCCGGGTCCTCCTTGAGCAATCGAGTCGTCGTATAGAGTGTCGAGTGGGCATCAGAGTTCTTGAGAAAGACTTGCATCCTACAAATCCATGATCCTGGCGGATCACCCTGACTCACTCTACTTACGCAGAACTTGTGCCAACCCGCCGAAGAGGCGCTCTGGTACTGCAGATCGAGCGAAATCATGTGCTTCACGCGCTGCAAGTGAGAATAACGCAGAAAAATGCTGCGTTCCGCCCGAGTATTTTTTTCAACGGTGGTGACGTAAAAAGAGTCGAAATGACACTCAAGAATGTCATCACTCTCTGCATCATGGGATGCCCGGAGATCCGCTCTAGCTGCGGAATTCGGCAGATCGGTGTCCGACTAAAGTTTTTCGCGCGGAGATCGCTCGCCAAAAATTGCAGTGCCGATTCGCACAAGCGTAGCGCCTTCGGCGATCGCATCTGCGAAGTCACTCGTCATGCCCATCGAGAGTTCAGGAGGCCCTTTAGAAAGCCACAGATCGGCCGCCAGAGCTGCAATCCGGTGAAAGGCTTCACGTGGACCGCCTTTTCGTTCGGGATCTGGAATACACATCAACCCTTTAACATTCAGATTTGGAAGAGCATATAAGACCGGTACTAAAGCTCGCAATTCCGAGATCTGAACGCCGGATTTGCTTTCCTGCCCATCGACGTTCACTTCGATCAGTATTGAAATGCGCTTGTTTTCGGCTCTTTTTGAGATTTCTTCGCCGAGCTTCCGCGAGCCTACTCCGTGAATCATGAAAAC
>JBBQMV010000007.1:0-25310 GCA_038329315.1 Bdellovibrionia bacterium
CGGCTCTGGCGATACGTCGCCTTCGCCATCGAGCCGTTCGTCGGAGTCACCGGAACCCCCGACGGTTCGGCCGCCGGATACGAATTCGGATTCTCGATGTGCGGAGCCTTCGCTTCGTTCGACGTATCAGTCTTCGGATCAGCTCCCGGAACCTCGGAGGTCACTCCCTTACCGTCCTTTACCGTGACCGTCGGAGTCGTCACGCCGTTATCGCCTTGTTCCGTGTTGTTGATATAGAAGTTGTACGTTCCGGCGCTAGCGAGAGACATCCAACCTAAGAAACTTAAGACGCACCAAACTGTTTTCATGAATTTTCCCATATCATACCTTAAAATCGGACCGTCAGGCCCGCGTCCGCGAGCGTAAATTTGTAGTCATCGCGATTCGAAAGATTCGTACGAACTTCCGCACTAATACCGTAGCGATCGCCGAAGTTGATCGTCGCGCCGACGCCGCCGATTACACTGCCCCGTTCGTCGCGGACCCCGAGCTCACGACCGAGAGTGGTCGCGCCGAGCATCCCCTTCACTTCGATCGCGTTTTTCGCGCCGAAGACCCCGACCCGAATCGGAATGAACTCAAGCTCGCCGCCGTAGAACGCGTGCGGAGAAGTCCCGGCCGTACCGGCAAAGAAGTTCAACCCGAAGTCGCGGAGTGGAAACACGCCGAGGCTCAAGCTGCCACCGACCGGGCTTGCGTCGTCGTTCGCCCGATTCACTGCGAGGTTACTCGCGAAGAATCCCACGCGCATCGGATGGAGCGCATGGTCTTCGGAAGTCGGTGGGGCGGCCGCGGCTGTCGTTTCGGACGTTGCCACCGGAGTGACCGGAGTCACCCCACCGACCGGAACATTTACTTCGGGGTTGGCCGCCGTAGCCGCGTCCGCCGGAGTCGTTCCTTCTGGAGATTTCGTCGCCTTACCGTTCGCCACGTCGACCCGAGGATTAGCGACACCGTTTGCGCCTTGTTCGACGTTATTAAAAAGAACATTGTACGTCGCGGCGTGTACCCAGTTCGAAAAGAGAACGAGGCCGATGAGGATTGTCGCTACACCGAGCATGAGGCCGTTTAGAAACCAAATTGAGTCCGAGGTCATTTTTCTGATCTGCATAAGTAGTTCTCCTGCCCCATACAGAGAGCAGGTGGCATACCAGTGCGAATCGCTTGAAATAATTGGGCTTTCAAAAATATGTGCGGCGCATCCTGACAGACTTGTCATGCCGAGCCGCCAGAGTTGGCAGATTCCGAAAGGATTCGGTAGAGAGTCCGTTCGGAAATGCCGAGCTTCTTCGCCGTCAGCGGACGGCTCCCGTTAAACTTCGAGAGCGCAGACTGCACGAGTTTCTGCGTGAAGCGCTCTTGGGCGAGCGAAAGGTCTTCCGCCTCGTTCCAGTAAAGCTCCGGCCGAACTTCGTTCGGTACCGACATCGCGTCGAGCTGGAGATCGTCGCCCGAGATCGCGGCGCCATCGGAGAGGAGCGCCGAACGCGTGAGCACATGCTCAAGCTCCCGTACGTTGCCGGGCCAGGTGTGAGCGTTCAGCCGCGTCCAGGCCTCCGCGGAGAGCGACTTCTCGGGCGCGATGTTCTTTAAGAACTGATCAGCGAGCAGTTTCAAATCCCCTTTCCGACTTCGGAGAGGAGGCAGCGCTACGACCGCGGTCGAAAGCCGGTAATAAAGATCTTGGCGGAACTCTTTCGTGCCGACCATTTCGGCGAGGTTCCGGTGGGTCGCGCAGACGATCCGTACGTCGACCGGAATCGAACAATTCGAACCGAGCGGCTCGACGGTTTTTTGCTGAACCACGCGAAGAAGCTTCGTTTGGAGATCGACAGAAAGATCTCCAACTTCGTCGAGGAAAAGCGTTCCGCCGTGGGCGGCCTCGAACTTCCCTTCTTGGCGACGATCGGCGCCGGTAAACGCGCCCTTTTCGTGGCCGAAGAGAATCGACTCGAGTAGACCGGCCGGGATTGCCGCGCAGTTGATCGCGATGAAAGGGCCGTCTTTACGACCACCGAGGCGGTGGATTTCACGGGCCGCGACTTCCTTACCGGTCCCCGTCTCACCGGTGACGAGCATGTTTACGCCGGACGGCGCGAGTTTCTCGATCATCCGGACGGCCGCAGCCATGGGTGGATCGATGTAGGTGAAGCCGCGATTCTTCGCGCCAGTCGTTACTTCGCCGGCGACGGGCGAGGCTTCCGGCGTGCGGGACTTCAACATGAGCGCGGCCTGGGTCGCGATAATGCCGACTTCGACGAGGCGGTCGGCGTAAATCGACTTCCCCGGGGTCCGGGTGTGGAGAAAGACTGCGCCGAAGGTTTTCCCGGCGATCATGAGTGGAATGCACGCGACCGAGAAGATCTTCCCTTGAATCACCGAAAAGGCTTCGGCGTGCGAATTCCCGATGATGTTTTCGATATAGGTCGTGTTTCGCGACGCGAGTGTCTGAGCGAGCACCGAGTTCGAGAAAATCTCACGCCGAGGCTTCGAACGTTCCTGCTCCTCGCCCGCCGAGGCGACGACTTTCCAGGACGCACCGTCGGTCGCCTCCGAAAGGATCAGTCCATCTTCGGCGCCGGAAACTTCCATGAGGGCTTCGAGGAGTTTATGGAATCCCGCGTGGAGATCAGAGTGAACGACGAGCGTGTTCGTGAGCGCTTCGAGCGTCCGAAGCGAGGGTGCCGCACCCTTCGAGAGTGAAGCCGCCGTCGCATTTCCAAGCCCGAGTTCGGAGCGAACGAAAATCGCGGTGTGGCCTTCCCATTCGAGGCGATCGCAGGAATCGAGGACTTGGCGCGAAGTTCCGCGCGAACCGTTTACACGAACCTTCACGGCGCCTTCAAGGAGTTCGACTCGGTTTTCGTACGAAGTGATCGTAAAGTGAGCGCCCGGAGTCTTCGACTCGAGGACGATATCATGAAACGGCTCGGTCCCGACGGTGATGTGGGCGCGTTTCAGCGAGTACGCTGCTTCTTTTCCGCCGGTGCGGACGATGAGAAAACTCATTCCGATTTTCCTCCTGGCGGATTTACACGAATGTTCGTCGGCTCGCCCTCGACGACCTTCACCGTTTGGCGGAAGGCGTTCTTTCCGACCTTCAGTACGAGTTTGTGGGCGCCGACATTCGCGCGGAAATTTCGTTTTCCGACCGGTACGTCTTTTCCATCCCACATCACGGTAAAACCCGGTGGTAAGTCGAGAAGCACGCGTTCAGTTTTGGGCGTGACTGCCGCCTTCGGAGCTTCGGCCGCGGGGGCGATGGTTTTCGGTTCTTCTTGGATCTTTGGCGCCTTCGGTGCCATTTCGGCCACACCCTCGGCTCGCGGAAGATTGGCGATTTGTATTCCTACCAGGGTCAGCGCTGCTACCATCGCGGCGATTCCCGCCGCGATGTATAGCCCCTTCCTCGAACGCTTTCGGTCCAGCTCGTCGGTGAGTTGGCTAATCATCTCGCTATTCGGCGCGACAAGCGAAAGGTGCGAGAGAAGCTCGAGTGATTCGGCGCGCTTCCCTTTGCGAATCATCTCGTCGCATTTCAGCGCGATTTTTTCGGCGACGGTATTCAGCGCGCGCAGCGTTTCGCCGTGCGGGTCTTCGAGGAACGTCGAAACCGTGAAAGATTCAGGAGAAAGTCCGAGTCCCGCGAGGTACGCCTCGAGCGATTCCCGGAATTCGGTGGCGGAAGCGAAACGCTCGGAAGGATTCTTGGCGAAGCCACGTTCGAGAATCCGCGAAAGTTCCCAACTCACCTTCGGGTTCCGCCCGCGCGCCGGTTCGAGGCGGCGTTCGATCACCGTCGCGAGAACCGCGAGTGGCGACGGACCGTTAAACGGCGGGGTACCGGTGATGAGGAAATAGAGAACGCTGGTGAGGGAGAAGAGATCGGAGCGGGGGCCGATCACGTCGCCGCGGGCTTGTTCCGGCGACATGTAGTGAGGCGAGCCGAGGATCGTGCCGGTTTGGGTCGAGAGCGAAGCGCCGCTGATCTTCGCCAGACCGAAGTCCGTGACGAGAACCTGGCCGGTTTTCGAAATCAGGATGTTCGACGGCTTTAGGTCGCGGTGAATGATTCCGGTCACGTGCGCGTGTTCGATTCCCTTGAGAGCTTCGATGAGAATCCGAACGCTAATTTCGGGAAGGATATACGGAAGACGATTTTGAAAGTCCGTGAGCGTCCACCCATCGATCAGCTCGAGGACGAGGGCAGGCGCACCTTCGCGCGGAAGCGCGAGGACCTTTACGATATTCGGATGCTCGAGCGCGCGGTACGCGCTGACTTCGGCGGACACGCGGCGCGCGAGTTCGACCGGATCGCCGTGATCCGCGCGGAAAACCTTCAGCGCTACGGGCGTGGATGAGCCCGGAGCCAACGCCGAATAAACGCGCGCAGTTCCCCCCTCACCTAGTTTTTTGAGAATTCGGTAGCCGTAGATTTCACTCTGCGGCTCGCGACTTTCCAGCCCCGTCATGCCCCAACCCTTCGCAATAATGCACTAGAGCTAACACGAGGCGTTAGGGTGAAGAAAGTGGAAAGCGCAGTCGGTAACTTGCTGAAATTACTTCGCTTTATCTAGACGGTGCCGAAGGCCCCGCTGGCTTCGAGTTTCACCACTCGTCCGAGCTCGAGACTGCCCGGTCCGGCGCCATGTCCGACCGGCAATCCGGAATAGACCGGGATCCGGAGCGCTTCCGCGATCTCATCGAAGATCGCCGTGAATACTTCGCGCTCCGACAGCGTCTTGCGCAGCGGTTTCATTTTCGTCTTCGTTTTTCCGCGAGGCGGAACCGCGTAGACCATCGGGGCAGTATCGCGGCAGTCCGTGAACGTTCCGAGGACGATTCCTTTCACACCCGTGAGCGCGCCGGCCATGTGAAGTTGGCGAATCATTCGGTCGATCCGATAGGGCGCTTCGCCGATTTCTTCTAAAAAAAGGATCTTTCCGCGGAGATCGAATGCGTAGGGTGTGCCGAGCACCGAATGAATCATCGCAAGATTTCCGCCGACGAGCTCGCCCTCGACGCTCTTGAAGCCCCCTGGTTTCGAAACGGGCTTCAAACGGAACGAGAAATCGTCCGACTCTCCCGCGAGCATCTCCGTGAATTTTTTCCAATCCTTACCCTGCACGCGCTCGAGGTGAAACGTCGCCGGCATCGGGCCGTGAATCACGCGCCATCCCCAGCGCGTCCGCACGTACTCCAGAAGCACGGTCGCGTCGCTAAAACCGACGAGCGTCTTTCGCTCGGGCTTTCCGACTTTCGCGAAAATTTCATCGAGGAACGGAAGAATCCGAACCGCGCCGTACCCGCCGCGCGCAGCCCAAACCACGCTGAGATCGGGATCGAACGCGTAATCGAGAAACGCGTGTGCGCGCTCACTATCTGAGCCCGCGAAGAATCCTTCGATCAGCTTCACTTGAGGATGTAGAAAAATCTCGAAACCGGCTTCCGCAAGACGGCCGGCGCCGATTTGGAGCTCGACGAGCGGGGCCGGGGAGGACGGGGCGACCACTCCGACTATAGCTCGAGGCGCGCCAGGCGAATCCGCTACGAGGGAGGAAATTAAAGCGGAAGCGGCTGATTGGCCGGCTCTACGTTTCGATTTCTTTTTTTTCATCCGCCTTCCACCTCAGTCGGTGGCGCAGCCTTCCGGATTTCCGCTTGGATCTCGCGAATACCCACTCCGGTCGTCGACGCGGTGAAGAACATCAGATCCGTCGAGTAACCCATACCGGTGATCGCGGTTTCGATCTCGCGCCGACGCCTAATTTTTTCCGACTGCGTTTTCCACTGATCGATTTTCGTGATCGCGAAGAGCATCGGGATCGATTCCGAGCGCAGAAAATCGATCGCTTCGAGATCCTTATCGGTCGGTCCGTTTCGCGCGTCGATCAGAACGATCGCGTATTCGAGGCCCGCGTCCGCCGCGATGTATTCCCCGATCAGCGCCGCCCACGCGTCGCGGTCGTCTTTCGATTGCTTCGCGAAGCCGTAGCCCGGAAGGTCGACGATGATCTTCTTTCCGTCGATCCAGTCGTAAAAGTGCAGCGCCCGGGTTTTCCCCGGCTGGGCGGAGGTTTGGGCGAGCTTCGTCCCGATCACGCGGTTAATGAGCGAGCTTTTTCCGACGTTCGAACGCCCGACGAAAGCGACGCGCCCTTCGCGCCGGCCATTCAGCAGGGCGCCGTTAAAGGCACTATCGAGTTGCGATGCGTCAGCAAGGGTCCAGAGAAATTCGGCGGCCATAGATTTCGCCATCCTCGTTCATTTCGTCTCGGAAATGAATCGCCAATCTCAATTCGGAAACATCCGGCGGAGCTTCGCTCCGCTAAGTGCTTGAAATCGCGTCTTCTGGGAGCCCTTTCGGACGGCCCCGGCTTTGCTCTATCCGTCGCGTGTCCCTAAATCCGGAGGAATTAGAATGAAAGCCGATCAAAACGTCACTCGCATGCCCGCATCGCTTCGTCTCGAAATCACTGATCCGAGTGGAGAAACCCGCTGGATCTCCTTACCCGCCTTCGGAACCCTTCGAATCGGCCGGACGTCCGAGTGCGGAATTCTCCTCCGCGACCCGACCCTTCCCGAATTCGCGGGGGAACTCCGATGCGAGGGCGAGCTGCCTTGGATTCGCCTGCCCGATGAGGGTTCATTACGGGCAAGTCTCGCCGCGATCCCGTTTCGGGACGCCATGATCCCGCTCGATCTCCCCGTCCGGATCGGAGAAACCCAGCTCCGCCTCGTACGCGAGAATCAGATCGGAGTGCTGCCCGTATTTCCACGCGCGGGTGTCGCTTGGAAGACCGCATCTGACTCCGGCGCGAGGCTCCTGTGGATGACGAAGAAAGCGGCATCGACTCCGCTCTCGATCTACATCGCCGGCGAAACCGGGACCGGAAAGGAAGTGATCGCTTCGCTCCTCCACGCTTGGAGCGACCGAGCGGGCGCGCCGTTCGTCCCACTCCACTGCGGAGCCCTTGCGCCATCGCTGGCCGAGAGTGAACTCTTCGGACACGTGAAGGGCGCCTACACCGGCGCACACTCCCAACGTGTCGGCGCGCTCCTCGCCGCCCACGGCGGAACGCTCTTCCTCGACGAGGTCGGCGACCTTTCGCTCGACCTCCAAGTGAAACTCCTTCGCTTCCTCGAGAACGGAGAAATCCGGCCGGTCGGAAGCGACGCCATTCGTCACTCAGATGTGCGCGTCGTTTGCGCGACCCACTTGCCGCTTCGAAAACTCGTCGACGAAGGAAAATTTCGTCGCGATCTCTACTACCGACTCGCGTCGGTAACCCTCGAGATTCCGACGCTTCGCTCACGCCCGGAAGATACGGCACTCCTCGCCCGCGACTTCGCGGCCGAACTCGCCAAGACCGTCTCACCGCGCGCACTTCTCCGACTCCAAGCCTACTCCTGGCCCGGAAACGTGCGGGAACTCCGGCACGCGATCGAGCGCGCGGCCGGCCTTTCGGGAAGCCTCCAACCGATTCTCGACGAAGAAGCCTTTGCATTCCTCTTCGACGCGGATACCGAGGAAGCTCGCGAAGGTTACGTAGGCGGTGAACTTGCCGAAGGGATGCTCACTCTCGAAGAAATGGAGCGTGTGATGTTAGTCCGTTCCTTAAAACTCTCCCGCGGAAATCGCGGCGACGCGGCGAAACTTCTCGGTGTCGCTCGATCGACGCTTTTTGAGATGCTCAAACGGCATCGAATCGAAGGGCCACGTGCGCATCTTCACCGCCCAAAGCACGAAAGTGCGCGAGTCCCTTACCCCGATACGGGATCGATCCGACGCGCGGTGTGAGGACGACGGAAATGCGTTTCACTTCGGGCAGCCGAAGTGAAACGCATTTCCTCGGGTCCGTGATTCTCTCGTTAGCTCACGATGAAACGCGGGAAAAGGACTTCGATGATCGTCCCCTTCACTTTGCGCTCGTCGAGCAAGTGATTCAGGGTATCGCGAATTTCTTCCCGGAACGCGCGCTTGCCGCCTGGAGACATAATCTTCTCGCGTTCGGTCGGCGTGAAGAGCGGGCTGAGCTCACCGCGCGAGCGGTCGATGTTCGATTTAATCCATTCGCAGGCTTCGAGGTCGCTGCATGCGATGACGATTTCCATTTCGGCGGCACGAAGGCCGGAAGTCCGCGCGACGCCTTCGGCCTCGCGAAGTTCGAGCGAGAACGTTCCCATCGACTGGTACGGGGGCGGCTCGCGCATCCGGCGTGCCTCGTCCGCTTTCAGCTTTTCTTCGGCGGCGATTCGGGCGGTCTCGACCTGGGCGAGGTGCTCGCGCTCACGCGCCGCCATGACGTATTTTCCAAATCCGTAAAACGTGACTCCGACGCCGATGAGCGAAAGATAGAATATGATCGACATCCGACGAGTCGGGCGATCGAAGGAACGGAGACCAACCCACGCCTCGTGGAATCCCTCGCGGATTTGGCCAGGAACTCCCTTTACCGCATCGAAAAGCGCACCAAGTACTCCCGCGAGTCCCTTGAGCAGGGTGCGGGTGACCGACTGAAGGATGTCCTTAGGTGTATCCACACCTCAAGTTTACGGACTTACTGAACTTCTTCCACCTTAAACACGACTTGGCGGGTGTCTCCGACCCACGGAAGGTTCGTATATTTCTCTTTGTAGAAGAGCTTCACCTTTTTGTTCGCTTCGATCGCGTGGTCGATTTGCCCGAGAACCCCCGCATCGTTCTGGACCGTGAAATACCAGATCTTCGTTCCGACTCCGGTCCCTTCCGCAGTAGCGGCGGATCCGTCGATGAATCCTTGCGAGAGCTCACCTTCGTAGGTCTTGAAGATCACGCCTTTCTTCGACATTTTTTGGATCACGCCGACCCGGTAACCGTCGCCGTAGCTCGCGAACATGATGAATGCCACGGTAGCGATCGCAATGACGATCACGAAGGCGAGCATGCCGTAAAAGAAGCGCTTGAGTTTGCGCAGAAGTGGGTGCCCCGCGACTGGGGTGGAAGACATCGAAGAAGTGCTCATGCCCGCGAAGATACTCGGTTGATGAAGAGTGTCAATCACCGTGTCAGCGCGAAAAGCACCGCTCCGCGTTAACTCACCCCACATGCTAACCTCGACAGTCCATGGAAGCGTTTTACGAGTTCGAGAAACCCATTGTCCTCCTTGAGAAAAAATTAGCCGACCTTCGTCAACTCTCGAAAGAAGAGGGCATGGATTTCAAGCACGAGATTGCCTCGCTTGAGAAGAAAGTCGCGAAGCTCATCGAAGAGACTTACGCGAACCTCTCCCCTTGGCAGCTGGTCCAAGTTTCCCGCCATCCGAACCGCCCGTACACGCGCGACTTCGTCGATCACCTCTTCACCGATTTCATGGAGATGAGTGGCGACCGCACGTTCGCCGAAGACCATGCGATCCTCGGCGGAACGGCGATGTGGGACATGGGCGGTACTTCCGGAAAAGTACCAGTCATGATCATCGGCCACCAAAAGGGCCGTTCAACGAAACAGAAAATGGAACGGAACTTCGGTATGGCGAAGCCCGAGGGGTACCGGAAGGCTATGCGCCTGATGGAACTCGCGTCGCGCACCCAGATGCCGATCATTGCGCTGATCGACACGCCGGGCGCCTATCCGGGTTTAGAGGCCGAAGAGCGTGGCCAATCCCAAGCGATCGCCGAGTCGATCCGCATGATGTTCGGCCTAAAAGTCCCGGTCCTCGCCATCGTCATCGGGGAAGGCGGATCCGGTGGAGCCCTCGCGATCGGCGTCGCCGACCGCGTGCTCATGATGGAATACTCGACCTATTCCGTGATTTCGCCGGAGAGTTGCGCTTCGATTCTCTGGAACGATTCCGGACTCGCGTACCGTGCAGCCGAAAAACTGAAGATGAATCCGAGGGAGCTCCTCGAGCTCGGTGTCGTCGACGGGATCATTCCGGAGCCGACGGGTGGCGGTCACCGCGACTGGCCTTCGACGTTCGATAACGCACGCAAGGCGATCGTGAAACATTTCAATCCGATCATTAAGGCTCAAACGAAAGCTACGAATTCGAAAAAACTTCAGGCCGATCGTTACGCAAAGTTCCGGGACATGGGCGAAAATGCGATGACTCAGATCCGCACCCGCAGCGAGGAACGCACTCAATGAGCGAAGCAAACAGGCCAGTGAGCGAAGCAAGCCGGCCAGCCGGTAAGGCAAAATCGACGACCGTGCTTTCGATGACCGGCTTCGGCGGCTCGGAAGGCGCGCTCGGCGGGCATCATTACCGAATCGAAGTGAAGTCGGTAAATCACCGCTTTCTCGACCTAAAGGTACGCCTTCCCCGCGAACTCCAGTCTGTCGAAGGACCGCTTAAGGCGCTTGTCCAATCGCGATTCACCCGCGGGGCGATCGAACTCAAGGTCGAACGCGTTTCGGAAGGCGCCGCCGGCATCGCCGCGGATTTAAGCTTGAACATCGATCTGGCTCGCCGTTACGCGGAGAAGATTAAGGAACTCCAGACCGCACTCGGACTGAAGGATCACGTGACGACGATGGAGATCGCTGGCTTCCCCGATGTCCTTACACGGGGGTCGACCGAATCCTCTGCCGATGAGACTTGGAAGCGCTTCGAACCGTACGTGGTTCGTGCACTCGACGGCCTCGCAGAAATGCGCGCGCATGAAGGCGCTTCGCTCGGAAAAGTTCTCCTCGACGCCACCGCCGAACTCGAGGCCACGATCTCTAGCCTTCGCGAAAAACGCAAAGCCGTCGCCGCGAAATACCCGGAACGGATTCGCGAAAAAATTCGCGGGATTTTCGAAGCCTATCCCCTGTCGGAAGCGAACCTCCAAGCCGTGCTCGAGGCCCGGATCTCGCAGGAACTCGCGATGATCGCCGATCGCACGGACATCGAAGAGGAACTCGTCCGTTTCCAGGGCCACCTCGAACACCTTCGCAAAGTCTTACGCGAAGGCGGGCAGGTCGGCCGGAAGCTCGACTTCGTCCTTCAGGAACTCAATCGCGAAATCAATACCCTCGGCAACAAGGCCCAAGATTACGGTATGAGCGAAGAAGTTGTCGGCGCGAAAGTGAAACTCGAGCAGTTACGTGAACAGGTGATGAATTTAGAATGACGAATGCCGGAAAACAGAGCCGCCTAGTCGTCATCTCCGCCCCATCGGGGACTGGCAAGACTACGCTCTGCGCCCGTCTGCTGAAAGACATCCCGGAATTAGTCCTTTCGATTTCGACGACGACCCGCGCGCCGCGCGGCCAGGAAAAACATGGAGTCGAATATTTTTTCCTGCCGATCGCCGAATTTAAATCGTTGATCGCCGTAAACGGATTCGCCGAGTGGGCCGAAGTTCACGGGAACTTCTACGGCACCGCGAAACGCTTCATCGAGACGACGTTCGCGGCGGGAAAATCGCTTCTCCTCGATATCGACGTTCAGGGCGCCGATTCGCTGAAGAAAGCGTACCCGGCGGAAACCGTACGTATTTTTCTCAAACCGCCTTCGATGGAAGAACTTGAACGCCGGCTCCGCGCTCGCGGCACCGATTCCGAAGAATCCATCCAGAAACGCCTCCTCGGCGCAGTCCAGGAAATGACCTACCTCGATCACTTCGATCACGTCGTCGTGAACGATGACCTCGAAAAAGCTTACTTCGAATTATCCGGGATCGTCCTCCACGCGATCCGAGGGCAGACCCTAGCCGTCGCTCCCACCGGGAGCCATTCATGACCGATTCCCAGAAAACCCTCGAGAAATTGAAGACGACCGTTCGGAACTATTTCCCGGACGCGCCGCTCGAAAAGATCGATAAGGCTTACGAATTCGCCGAGAAGGCGCACGCGAAACAAAAACGTTCGAGTGGCGATGCGTACATCATTCATCCGACCGAAGTCGCGCTCTCGCTCGCCGAGATGCACCTCGACCTCGCGACGATCATCACCGGACTTCTCCACGACACCGTCGAGGATACCGGCGTTACGCTTGAAACGATCGAAGCGGAATTCGGAAAAGACGTCGCCGAACTCGTCGACGGCGTCACGAAACTCTCGAAGATCACCTTTCGCACGACCGAAGAGAAACAGGCCGAGAACTTTCGGAAGATGATCATCGCCATGGCGAAAGACATCCGGGTCATTCTCGTGAAACTCGCCGACCGCATGAATAACATGCGGACGCTGAAATACCTCGCGCCTGAAAAGCAGCAGCGGATCGCCCAGGAGACGCTCGACATCTACGCTCCGATCGCGAACCGCCTCGGGATCGGCTGGATCAAGATGGAACTCGAGGACCTCTGCCTCCGGTTCCTCCACCCCGATGTCTACACGAAGCTCTCCGAGCTCGTGACGAAGAAGAAGGGCGTGCGCGACAAGTTCATCGAGTCGTTCACCGAACTACTCCGTACGGAACTCGACGAATACGAAATCAAGGCCCAGATCTCGGGCCGCGCTAAGCACTTCTTTTCGATCTACAAGAAAATGGATCGCCGGAAGGTCGACTTCGACCAGATTCACGACCTGATCGCTTTCCGAATCGTCGTCGAGAACATCACTGAATGCTACAAAGCGCTCGGCGTGATCCACGCCGCTTTCAAACCGATTCCGGGCCGTTTTAAAGATTACATCGCCATGCCGAAAGCGAACTCGTACCAATCCCTCCACACGACTGTGATCGGTAACGATGGCGACCGGATCGAAATCCAGATCCGCACCCAGGAGATGAACTCGGTCGCCGATTCCGGGATCGCCGCGCACTGGAAATATAAAGAAGGCCGATTCGGCTCGGGCGCGAAAGATAATGTCGAGTGGGTGAATCGCCTTCTCGAGTGGAACAAGGATCTTTCCGATCCGTCCGAATTTCTCGAAACCGTAAAGATCGATCTCTTCGCCGAAGATGTTTTCGTCTTTACGCCCCAGGGCGAAGTGAAAGAACTTCCCTACGGAGCGACTCCGCTCGACTTCGCCTACGCGGTTCACACGAACGTCGGAAATACGTGCGTCGGCGCGAAGGTAAACGGAAAAATCGTACCGCTCAAATATCGACTGAAGTCCGGCGACACGCTCGAGATCGTGACGAGCGTCCACGGCGTTCCGAACAAGGACTGGCTCAAGATCGTCAAGACTTCGCGCGCTAAAGCGAAAATCCGTGCGGTCATCAAACAACAAGAGCGCGACAAAGCGCTCGAGATCGGTAAGGAACTTTTCGAAAAGAGCTTGAAGCCGTTTGGTCTTTCGACTTCGAAAGTCGAAAAGAGCGGCGATTTCGAAAAACTCTGGAAGGGTCACCTCGAACTTCGGGGTCCGGACGAAATGTTCATCGCGCTCGGATATGGTCGCCTCATTCCAGAAAAGGTCATCGAGTTTCTCGTTCCGCAGGACGCCCAAGAAAAGAAAATGGAACAGGCGAAAGGCGCCGACGAAACCTTCCTGAAGAAGGTTCTGAACGCCGCGAAACGGAAGACCGAGTCGAAGAACGCGATTCTCGTCGCCGATCTCGACGACATCCTTATCCGATTTGGCCGCTGCTGTTCTCCCCTTCCGGGCGACTCGATCGTC
The DNA here is from genome assembly GCA_038329315.1 of Bdellovibrionia bacterium. Lineage (GTDB taxonomy): Bacteria > Bdellovibrionota > UBA1018 > UBA1018 > UBA1018 > JACMQW01. The sequence continues at coordinate 13,532 of JBBQMV010000007.1, forward strand.
GGTTTTATCACTCGCGGCCGCGGCGTGACCGTCCACACGGTTTCATGCACGAAGGCGCTCGATAACGACCAAGGTCGCCGGGTCGACGTTCAATGGAACCGAAACACGATGGCGAACGGTCTTCGTCGCCAGGTCCGCATTCGGATTCTCTGCCTGGATCAGGCGGGACTGCTCGCCGTGATGTCCCAGACGATCTCGGCTTGTAACGTGAACATTTCTTCCGCGAACATCCGCACGACGAAGGACAAGAAGGCGATCGCCGTGTTCGACGTCGAAGTTCAAGACATCCAGCAGCTGATGAAGGTCACGAGCGCGCTCGAAGGTAAAAAAGGCGTCATCTCGGTCGAGCGGGTGAAGAGCTAGTGTCGGCAAGTAGGCTGCCCGTACGGCAGCTGTTCTAGATATAAATCCCGAGTCATTTCGAGGAAATCAGCGTCCGCTTTTTCTCAGTACCTCGGCCTAATGCGGCGCGATATCTATCTCCTCCTTAACCCAGGAGATCCCATGAAAAGCCAAATTCTCACTTCCCTCTTCGCCGTCTTCGTTTGCTTCACCGTTTCCGCTTCGGCCTTCGCCGAGACAAAAATTATCTGCGACGTCCAGCAAATCGTATTCACTCCCGACACCGGTGATATTTCCGGAAATGCCTTAGACCCAGACGCGATCAATTCCAAAATTAAGGCCCTCGAATCATCCGGAAAAAAAGTGAAAGTCACCCAAACCCAAGTGACGTACGGCGGATTCCAAGCCGTGGCCGCGGCCGTTGGATCACGTTTTGTGAATTCGAAAGCTGTTCAGTATCCAACGATCTGCGCGACCCTCGAAATTAATTAGTACCTACTGCGCGACTTCGACCCGAAACGTACGCGAATCGGTACGTCCTTGGTCATCGACGGCGCGAACTTGGAATGAGCCCGGCCGCATTTTCCAGAGCAGCGGCTGATCACGGTCACTCTTTCCGAGGTACTCGTCGTTCATAAACCAGTAGAGCGTCCGTACCTCGCCGTCGGCGATCGCATTCAGCGGGAGCGTCGCGTCCGAATCTTGGTTCGCGTAGCGAAAGAGGTAGGTCATCTCGGTCTTCGGCGAGGCGATGGCCGGAGGACGCCCCGTTCCGAGTCGTTCTCCGAATCCACATCCCGCCTCAAACGGCGGCGGTGTTCGTCGGCCGAGTCCGGCGCGTTTGAAGAGTCGAAGAATGTCGGACGGCCAAACCTCGAAAACTTCGTCGCGAGTAAGAGTATTCGCTGCCGCCAGTGCGCCAGCGCTTTCGCAAACCCGGCGACCCGAGCGGACATCGATCCGGAAGAGTCGGTGCACGTCGCAAACCTTAATCGGCGATTTCCCGGGAATATAGAGCGCGTCGATCTGATCGTGACAGTATCGCCCCGGGAGATGGCCCGAACGGGAACAAACTTTCACGTGAGAGACGGTCGTCGGCGCAAGCGGCGGCATAAAGCCACGCAGCACTCCCTCCCCACTTCGCGATCCGTCGACGGCCTTCATCGCATCGACAATCCCGAAAAAGATCGGCGCGGCGATATCGCGACCGACAAGGTTCGGGTTCGAGCTTCCATCGAAATTTCCGACCCAAACCGCGAGCACGTATGGGCCGAAAAGACCGATACTCCACGCGTCTCGGAAAGCGTGGGAAGTTCCCGTCTTCCAGGCGACCGGAAGCGGGTCGCGAATCCAGGCGTCACGGTAGGTTTGGTCCGGACGTGGATTCGCAGTCAGCATATCGTAAACGATATAGGCCGCCTCGGGGGACATCAGGCTCTTCCGGGGCTCGGGCTTCACTTTCGGGTCACGCGCGAAGTACCTCACCGGCGAGTGCTCCCCACCATTCGCAAGCGTCCCGTAAAGGCCGACGAGCTCCTCCATCGTAAGCTCGGAACCGCCAAGCGGCAGCGCGTATCCGTAAACCTTCTCCCCGCGCATTCGAGTAATTCCAGCGTCGGTCAGCAGGTGGTAAAGTCCATTTCCGGTGGGAGAATCAAGCTGGGAATAGAGGGCGACCGCCGGAATATTCCGACTCCGGATGAGCGCGTCCCTCGCCGATATCGGTCCGGCAAAGTCGCGGTCGAAGTTTTCCGGATCGAACGAACCGAAACTCGTCGGCGCGTCCTTCAGCATCGAAAGCTCATGGATCAAGCCCCGGTCGAGGGCGAGTCCATAAACGAAGGGCTTTAGCGTCGATCCCGGTGAGCGCTTCGCGGTCGTGCCGTTCACCTGTCCGGCGATCGTGGCATCGAAATAATTCGCGGAGCCGACCATCGCCCGGACCTCCATCGTACGGGAATCGACGAGCAGGGCGGCAGCGTTATGGACGCCACGCGTGGCCAGCGTCGCGAGCTCACTCTTCATCCGCCGTTCGACGAGGCTCTGGAGGGAAAGATCGAGGCTCGTCGTCACTTCGCGCGCGTACGGATTCCGGCGCAGTACTTCGTCGGTGAAGTGGGGAGCCGAAAACGGAAGATCCGAGAGTGCAAATGCCTGCACGGGAAGAGCCGCGTCCCGCCGGAGCGCTCCGGATTCGGGGTGCTTTGCGATCCAGCGCTCGACCGCAACCACCGGAACTTTCGTCGACTTCACGCGGTTCAGCCCGCGCGCGGTCGGACTCTGCGGAATTTCGACGAGCGTGAGCGCCTCGGGAAGCGAAAGGCGCACCGGATTCTTATGGAAATAGATAAGGCTCGCGGCTCCGATTCCTTCGACGTTCGCCCCCATCGGTACCAGGTTCAGATAGGCCTCGAGAATTTCGCGCTTCGAATGGAAAAGCTCGAGCTGGAGCGCTCGGGTGATTTGGTAGACCTTCGCCCCGATATTCTTCGAGCGAATTCCGTAAAGCATCCGTGCGACCTGCATCGTAATCGTCGACCCCCCGATTCGGCGAGACCGCACGACGTAGGTCGAAACGGCCGCGCGCACGAGGGCAACCGGATTAATTCCCGGATGCATAAAAAAGCCGTGATCTTCCTTCAGAAGGGCTGCTTCTACGAGCGACGGCGAAATCTGGTCGAGCGGGTACCAAATCCGATATTTCTGATCGTCAGACAGCGTCAGTCGAAGGAGCTTCCCCTGCCGATCGTAAACCGCGCGCGAAGACGTGAACCACCGATCGAGCGGCTCCGCACTCCACCGGCAGATCGCGAGCCCGAGCGCCAAGACGGCGATTCCGCCAAACGCGAGGGCCAAATATTTCGCGAGTAACTTCACTCCTCGGTCCTCTCCTACTTTGTCGACTCGACTTCGATTCGTCCGGCCTCGCTGCGGGCGTGAGCCGTCCGGTCGTACATGTCCTCGGCGTATACCGCCGGGATCACGAACTTACCGGCGTTCGTCGCCTTCAACTGGTAGGTGAACTCCTGAATATCGGTCGTCGCATGGGCGTAGACGATCAGGCGGTCTTCGCGAAGATCGAGATACTCCGGAATGAAGGGTTCGTCGGCGTAAGCACTCGTCGGTAACAGCTGGCGCCAGAAGGCCCCCTCGTCGCCGCCTCCTTCGTCGCTCCCTTCGCCTTCGTTTGGAACACCCTCGGTACTCGGACTTGAATCTTCTTCAGCGGCGTGTGAAGTCGGTCGCGTACGGTCGAGGATAATTTCGAATCCGGATGGAATCCGGTCGATAATCGCAACGTTCGCGCGGGCCTTTTTAAAGGACCGAAAACGGAGGTGCCCGATGTAAGTCTGTCCGACCTTCGCGGTTTTCACTTCTTTTCCATCGAGGTCGGTCATCGAGTGACTCACTTCGAGTCCCTCATGAACCTCGTTCGAGGATGGCTCCCGGTCGAAGCCCGATTCGACGATCTGATAGAACGCGAGGGAGTCGCTCGGATTGTCGATCTTTAGGCTCGACGCAGTGAGGGAAACGGGAGTCTGGAGGATCACCTCGCCCGAAGTCTCCAGCGGACGCCAGTCCTTCTCTTTTTCAGTAATCGCGATCGCCTTTAGAATTCCCGAGGACTGAACCGCGGTGGCATAAGAATCGAGTCCGAGAATGGCGATGGCAGACGAAATCGTATTAAAACGCCCTTCCCGAATCGGTTCCGCGAATTGCTCGATTTGTTTCGGCGTGACATCCGCCAACCGCTCCTTAAAATGGCGGCTCACGATATCGAGATAAATCCCGTCACGAAATAGACCGTCGACGTAATGCTCGTAATCGTCGGTCTGTCCGCCACCGCCGAGACTGAGGCCCGAGATGAGTTCCGAAGCCTGGGCATCTTGGTGGTAGAGCTTATAAACTCCGGCCAGGAAGATTGCCGTCACGTCGGTCTTCCAGTTCTTCAGGTCCTTATCGAGTTTCTCGCGAAGCGAAACGAGGACGTTATTCTGCACCACGCCCGCTCGCGCGACGAGGTAAAGTTCGTATGCCTTCAACCGCGCGTCGGAGAGCGAACTCGGATTCGCCTCGAGTGCGACACCCTTCAGGTAGTCGAGTGCCCGCGTTCGAACCTCTGCAGGTAGCGGATAAGCACGGTCTTGGGCCTCGAGCATGAAGTGGGTTGCGTAAGCCGTATAGAATTCGTTCACCGAACCCTGACCGGACCAGGTCGAGAAACCGCCCTCACCCGTTTGGCGGGACCGTAAGAGTGCGGCCATCGTCTCGAGAGCTTTCGCATTTTCGGCGGTCACCTTCGCGAAATCCTTCCGACCCCGAAGGATCAGGATCGGAAATGCCTTACTCAGCAGCTGCTCGGTGCATCCATACGGATTATTCACGAGGTACTGGGTTAACCCGTTCGAGAACGCGAGCGGCAACGCCGAAACCGACGCGACCCGCTTCCCGAATTCCGGATAGAGAGAACGCGTGAACTTAAACTCTTCGTGGTCGTTCTTGAGCGAACCGAGGCGAAGGGTGGTTTCGTGCGGTGAAGCCGGCTCGACGCTGATTTCGAGCTTATAGTGGGCCTTTTTCGCTCCGTTTCCGGCGGTGAACTCAAGCTTACCGGCGCCGAGCCGATCGAGCGTTTTCACGCGGAAATGGGCGCCCCCTTCGCGACCTTCGGTAATCGCAAGCTTTGCCGTAGCGCTTCCGATAATTTCGAGTTCCGGAGAGGCCTTCACGGAGATTTCTATCGGCGCGTCTTTGCCCGATCCGAGGAGATTATTCGCGACAGCCACGCCGACGTCGAATTCGTCCTTCGGAGTCGTAAAGAGCGGCGCGACCGGCGAGATAATGAAATCGCCCTTCACGGTCGTCGTATCCTCGCCGACGCCGACGGCCCCCTCATTCACCGCGACGGCGAAGAGGTGAATTTGGCCGTTGAAATAGTCCGGCACGGTATATTTAAATTTCCGCTTCTCGGTCGAGGAATCGATGATGCCCGACCAGAAAACCACCGGCTTATCGGTTTTACGCTTGAAGGGATTCAGGTTCTTGCCGAGCCCCCCGTCCGCGTCGCCGCCGGCGGAGCTTACGCCTTTAATCACCGAAAACTCCGGCAAGATCAGGTCGAGAAGCTGCGAGGTCTGGACCTCGAGCTGATGCTTCCGAAAGAAGTACGAGAGTGGGTCTGGCTTTTTGTAACCTGCGACCTGGAGAATTCCCTCGTCGGCCCCGAAGACCACGATCTTTGCGGGTTTCGACGTCCGATAAGTCACTTCGAGTTCATCGCCCGGTTTCACAAGCGTCGGCCCTTGGAGGTCGACGGTGATTTCTCGCTTCTTTCGGCTCACTGAAAACGGCACGACCCCGTAGCTGAGGGGACTTGTAAAAATCTCGGTGGACGCAAGATCCCGAACGAACGTGACCTGGACGTAGGCGCTACCCTCGAGGGAGGCCGGTACCCGGATCCGTTGGATCGAGTTCGTCGAGTTCGTTTTAAACCACTTCACAGCGTGGACTTTTTCGCGTTCGATCGTGATGAGTCCTGCACCGGTATACGGCGCCGTGATTTGCATCTCGATTTCCTCGCCCGCATCGTAATCGGTTTTTCCGAGTTTGATTTGGAGTTCGGCGTTTCGCTCCAGCTTCTTCAGCACGTTACTTTGGCCGATGACGGTGTACTCAAACTTTAAAATCTCCTTCGCGGCCGCGTCTTTCACGATGACGGCGAAAGTGCCGGCCGCGTCCGTCTTCAGTCCGTAGATTGCACCCCCTTTTCCAAGGGTAAAGTCGTTTTCCGAGATCGGAATGGCTTTCCGCACGGACTGATAACGAAACGCGCCGTCATTATCGCGCGCGAGAACCGAGAGTGTGCGCATTTCTTGGAGGACGATCTTCGACCCCATTACGGCGGTTGGTTTCAGGTCCGCACCGAGGGCGAGGATATGAGCTTCGGCTTTCGAACTGAGTTTCAGATAATCGAGGTTCGACGTCGATTTGTAGCCGAGGATATGCTCGAGCGGCGAAACGATCACCGAGGTGCGTACACCGACGCTTCGGCCACCTTCGAGTGCGAGGCCTTCGGCATCGAAGCTCATCCGGTAGGTCCCGGCTTCGAAACGGGAGAGATCGAGATCGAATTCGGATTCACCTTGTTCGTTCGTCTTCTTCTCGTCGAGGCGTTCCGTATAGGACTTCTCGCTCAGTTTCGGATCAAAAAAGCGGTACGCCTTAAACTGGGGTACCTTCGGAAACGCGGGCGTGAGCGTATAGGAGGCGGTGACTTTGTGGTCGACCGCAGGCGTTCCGTAAAGATTTCCGAGGTTCACGATCGCGTGCAGATCGACTGGATTCACCCACCCGAGGGCGGCGTCTTGGGGTTTGCCCGCCCGGACCAGGCGCGCGGCGATCTTCATCGTATCCGGAATGAATTCTTCGACCTTCACCGGCGTCGATCCGAGTAGCGTACGCTTCTCGTTCTTCCCGTCGTCTTTCTCGATGAGGTAAAGCTCTGCCGAATAGACGCCCGTCGGCGCCGTGTCCAGCGTTTGGAAGTGGAAGCTTCCGAAGCCTTGGGCATCGAGTTCCATGCGCTCGCGGTACACATTCATCCCGCGAGCGTCCTTAATCGCCGCTTCGACCGGAACGCCCGCGGTCTTCTTCGACCAGTTTTCCGATTTCACGATGAAACCGAGATTCATTTCGTCCCCCGGACGATAAATTCCTCGCTCCGAGAAGAGATAGGCGGAAAGTGCGTTCTTACCACCGGAGGATTCGATCCCATTCGTATCGAAACGCGAAAAGTTCAATCCGCGATCGCGAACGTCGTACGGAATAAACGAGAGGTCACTACCTAACTTCGCAACGAACGCGACCGGCTCCTTCTCTTTGCGAAAATCGTCGAGATCCGGAAAGGTCACTCGGCCTGTGGCGTCGGTGGTAGCCGCTAGTACGACGATTCCGTTTTTTCCGAGGACTTCGATCCGTACGCCCGAAACTGGCCCGCCATTCGCGACGGACTGGACGAAAACGTCACGTGAACGATCCGCGTTTTTCTTCACGAGAAGTCCGAGATCGGTGACGAGAACGAGTCGTTCGTCCTGGGTCCCTGTCTCATTCCCTTTTTCGTTGAGTTTAATCAGGCGGATATGAAAAAGACCCCGCGATCCGTTCGTACCGTGGAGGTACTTCCCGAGGTCGATGGCTCCGTAACGAAGCGTCCCGGACTCCGGTCCGTCTTCGATGCCGGAATCGTGATCTTCGGAAAACGATTCCGAGATATTTTCGTAGTTAAAGCGGTAATTCTGGAACTGGGGTCCGGTGAAGTCGCCGCCGGTTTGGGACATCAGGTTTGCGAGTTCCGCGGATTCGACGCGCGCGAGGGCCACGCGGTACTTTTTGATCCCGCGAAGTGCGATCGCGAGCTTTTTCTCACCGGAGTACGAGAGAATTCCGCCCGTTTGCTGGATCTTGAGAAGAGAAGGGTAATTCGGGATACGGACCGTATTTCGGTATTCGATGGCGGTTTCGAAGTCGCCGAGCGACTTCATTCCTTTCGCCACGGTCACGAGAAGAACTTTTCCGACCGGCTGGTGAATCTTAAAATTAAAGACGGTTCCGTAATCCTTTTCGTTCGGGATCATCTCTAGCTCGGCCGGTGTCGCTTGTTTTAGAACGTCCGGCGTAATCTCGCCGGCACTATTAAAGGGGTTCGCTTTTCCTTCCTTGTCTTTACGATCCGGAAGAACCGAAACGGCGAAACCTTTCTTGAAGTCCGTTTCGGAAATATCGTCAGTTAACGCGACCGAAAGGATTTGGTCGGTTTCGAGTTTTTCGTTCGGAATGAGCTGGAGGTCGGCCGAAGAAACCCGGAAAAAGGTCCGAACGCCCGGAACTTTTACTTTCGTTTCGAGCTTTTCCTCGAAATCATTTCCCCCGCCGAGGGCCGAGTAGCCGTCCGCGATTTTCACCAAGACTTCAGTATCGCGCTCGGGCAGCTCGAGGTTTTTCGAAACGATATAGCCTTCACGATTCTTCTTACCGAAAGTGACGTCGAACGGAATTTTCGATCCGAGACGATCATCGTACTTCATCGAAACGCGCTTCTTAAACGCGTCCGGATCCACGGCATGCGTGAAGGCTACGTGTACGATGACCTGCTTCTGCTTCCGATTCTGGGGGTTCTGGTAAAACTCGTTGTGCGAAATCTGAGCGCTAAACGGTGCGGACAGGAACCAGGGTGTCCAATCCTCAAGCAAAGTCTCCGTCGAAAAGAGGGTGTGCTCGAAATGAACTCGGAACTTCTTCCCGATCGGCCATTCTTGCTTCGGTACGAAACTGAGGGTTCGTTCATTCCGCCAGGTCCACTCCCCTTCGATCGCGGGACTGATCGATATTTCGTCGGCGGGAATCGTCTTTCCATGCTTGAGCGTGGCTACGGATTTTCCGAATTCGAAAACGAGTGCGCTCGGCGGCTGCTTCTCGTCCAGCGAAGGCGGCGTCGGATTCGTGATCGTGTAGGTCACGTAGTTTGGCTTCGGGCGGTTCTGCCACCACTGATATCCGGTATACCCACCGCCCGAGACGATGAGAACTCCGAGGACCCCGCCGATCACGTACTCGGGCCTCTTTAAAATAAAGGCGGCGCTTCGTTCGCGGGCAACGGGAATCCAGTTCGGGGCTTTCCAGTGGAACTCTCCGAAAATCTTTTTGGAATCTAATCCGATAAGCTGCTTCGCCGCACTAAACTTCGACTTCACCCCAGACCAGAAACTCGAAAGCTTACTCATAGCGCCCTTTGCACGTGACCACGAAGATAGGAACGGATTTTCATCCCATCATGGTCAAAAAAGGGACTTAGAGCGACTATTTTCCGCAGGTCGGCCAGCGCCGAATGCCGCCGTCCGCGATGATTTCCGCGGTACAGATCGCGGCACAGCACGCGTTGTTCCGGGAATCGAGTTTCAAACAGTGAGCGAGTCCGCGACGCTCGAAGATCGGGCCGCATTCCCCGCGCCAGGTCACGCGATCGAACTGGAATGCACCTTGGTAACCTGCGGCCGAGGTGACTCGCGCACGGCACCCGCTTTCGCAGCGCGCGATCTCGCAAAGCTGGTTCTTTGCCTCGTCGCTAAACTCAGTGCCGAGGCACCGATCCAAGCGATCACAGAAGACTCCGCATTGATTCGATTCGGACGCCGGGGCTCGGTCCGGGTGTCGAGACGCGTGGGCGCACCCCGCGAGCAGGGTGGCGAACATGAACGCCGAGAGCGTTTTACAAATCGTGGCTCTCAACGCTTAGTCCGCTCTTTCGAGTAGTTTCGGCGCCGGACGTTCCGACCGGCCGAGCGACTCTTCGACCGCGCCCAGGCGCGTGCGCTGGGATTCCTTGAGCGCTTTCCAGCGCGCATCGAGTTCGTTCCGCTCGTTCCGCTCTTCGGTCTTCAGCTCTTCGTTGAAGGATTTCCGGCGCTCGATGAGCTGCCTCACATAATCCCGGCGGGTCGGACCATGGGCATTCTCATCGAAGTATTTCCGACGTGCGGCCTTTTCTTTCGCTTCCCAATCCCGCCTCCGAATTTTCCGATTCGCATCGCTGTCGCGCCTACGACGGGTCTGCTCGCTGCGCAAACGATCCCGCTCTTGATCAAGAAGATCGGTGAACTCGCGCCGAATGCGCCGGACTTCCTTGCGTAGAATTTTTTCGGGCATGCCAGATTCGCTCGGACTCGGGAGCACGGCTGATTGGGCAGCCGGATCGGAGGCATCTCCCAGGGCGAAATGGGTCGAGATCCCCAGTACGGAGACGATGAGGATGGTAACCGCCAGCGGGGTAACTTTACGGGACATGCCTTTACAGTATCGCTAAAAAGGAGCGGGGCCGAAAGGGGGAATCCCCTCCGGCCCCAGAACAGTTCGGATCCGAGTCAGGTCATTCGACGACTTGGATCTTTGAAATCTTAAAGCCCCAGGCGCCAACGCTCGTATCGGACTTCAGACGTATAAGACCGGAATCCCCTTTGAGATAGTCCGTCACATATTCGCCGCTCGGAGTGCCGGAAACGGTATCAATGACGGCCCCCGTCGGGCTCTCGAAAGAGACGGTATCGTAACGCGCCTCGGTTTCGACGCGTTCGAAGACCACCCGGATGTACTTCGCGCCGGGCGCGGAGACCGGGAACGTCAGGTTCGAATTATCCGCGTACGGGTGAACCGATTCGGCCGCAAACGCGACATCTTTCCAGTCGGATTCTGCCGGCCCATCACGCGGAGGCACGATGCCGTGGAACGCGTTGTAGGCGTTCACGCGACCCCCAGAAATCGACTTCTTCCGAAGTGCCGCTAAGGGAGTCGAGGTTTCGATCAGACGCTTCTTCACCTCCGCCGCAGTCCAGCTCGGGTTCGCACCCCAGATGAGAGCCGCGATACCGGAGACGTGCGGAGTCGCCATCGACGTTCCGCTGTAGGTGTCGTACCCGCCGTTCCGAACCGTCGAATAAATGTTCACGCCCGGAGCCGCGACGTGCACGGTGTGCGCGCCATAGTTCGAGAAGGAAGCGATTCCGTCCCGGTTATCGGTCGCCGCGACCGCGATCACGTTGGGAAGGTCGTAGCTCGCCGGATAACTTGGCGTGGCGTCGTTATCGTTCGCGTCGTTCCCGGCCGCCGCGATGAAGAGTGCGCCCGAGGCGCCGGCTTCCGCGATCGCGTCCTTCAGAGCGTCGGAGTAATTTCCGCCGCCCCAAGAGTTCGACATCACTTTCGCGCCCATCTTCGTGGCGTACTTGATGGCGTTAATGGCGCCTTCGAGTGATCCACTGCCGTTCGCATCGAGAAACTTCGAAGGCATAATCGAGGCGGACCAGTTCACGCCGGCCAAACCGTTCGAATCGTTACCGACCGCGCCGATGGTACCCGCACAGTGAGTTCCGTGGTTGTGATCGTCCATTCCGTTTCCGACGGCGAGGTCTCCGGAGAAGTTCGCACCGTAGACGTCGTCGATGATGCCGTTACCGTCATCGTCTTTTCCGTTCCCGGCGATTTCTTTCGGATTCTTAAACATATTCGCCGCGAGATCCGGATGATTATAGTCGATCCCGGTATCGATGACCGCGATGAGAAGCTTCCGGTCGCCCGTCACGCCTTCGTTCCAAAGCGGAGCGACATTAATATCGCTACCCGGAGTTCCGGCTTGGCCACCGCCCTTATCGAGCTGGCCCGTATTCTTCATATCCCACTGCTTCGACGCGAAGTCGGTGTCGTTCGGATCGGCGTCCATTGTGTGGTAGAGAAAGTTCGGCTCGGCGTATTTCACGGAACCGGTAAACGTGTTCTTAATTTGGGAAATGGCCGCGAGCGTTTTCCTCGAATCGCGGAGGGTAATTTTTTGGATGGAAGCGTCCATCTGGAGGGACTTCACTTCGCTCACGGAGTTCGCGCCGAGGAC
>JBBQMV010000008.1:0-22114 GCA_038329315.1 Bdellovibrionia bacterium
TGCCGGGGTCCCGCGTATTATCAATGATGAGAACTTTCATTTTTCTTTCCCGTATCTTCGAAGAGATACGCATATTTCAGAAAAATACTGTGGGCCGCATTGATCGAGATAATGAGCCCCGGAATACCGTCGCGAAATCCGGCTTTCGCGAAATATGTTTCGATAAATTTTCCGACCGGTTTTAGCAGGAGTAAAAAGAGATTTTTCTTCTGCCCTTTTTTCCGGAGTGCTTCCGAACCGAGGCGCGAAAAACGAAGGTTCGTCTGGATTTGCTCGCTGATATCGCGGAATGGATAGTGGAGGAGATCGTGACTTAATGGAATGACCGGTCCGCGGACGACCCACTCTTCGTGCACAGCCGGTTCGGTCCACGCCGAGTTCTTCCGATTGGCGATCCGGACGAGGCGATTCGGATACCACCCACCGTGGCGAATCCACCGGCCGAGGTATTTACTCATCCGCGGTACGCTATAACCGGCGACGCCTTGATTTTCGTTCCGGTCCATCGCTTGCTGAATTTCCATTCCGAGTTCCGGGCCGACTTCCTCATCGGCGTCGATGTTTAAAACCCAGTCGTGCTTGGCTTGTGAAAGCGCGTAATTTTTCTGCTGGCCGTAGCCGCGCCACGGATTCGTGATGATCTTCGCACCGAGGTGTCCGGCGATCTCGACCGTGCGATCGGTAGAACCCGCGTCGACGACGAGGATCTCTTGCGCAAATCCGCGGACGCTTTCGATCGCGCGGGCGATGTTATTTTCTTCGTTGAGCGTAATGATCGTGACGCTCAGGGGCGGACGCGGCATGTGATAAAAAATAGCATAAAAAAGTGTAGCCTAAACGCCGGATCTTTGGGAAAAAACGACTATGCGCGTTGCGGTTATTGGTACGGGTTACGTCGGTTTGGTTGCGGGTGCTTGTTTCGCGGATAGCGGTCACACGGTGACTTGCTTGGACGTCGATCCGGCGAAGATCGAGAAGCTCAAGCGTGGCGAAATTCCGATCTACGAGCCCGGCCTCGAAGATCTCGTAAAGCGCGGAACCCGTGAAGGCCGACTCCTTTTCACGACTTCGTACGAAGAAGCGATTCCGAACGCTGAAGTTTACTTTCTCGCGGTCGGTACGCCGCCCCTTCCGGACGGATCGTCCGATACGCAGTACCTCGAAGCCGCCTCTCGCTCGATCGGCAAGGCGATGGAAAAGTCGAAGAACCGCGAGTTGCGGATCATCGTGAATAAGTCGACGGTCCCGATCGGGTCCCACCGCGTGGTCGCCGACTGGATCTCGAAAGAAACCACCGCGCCGTTCGAAGTGGTGAGTAATCCAGAATTCCTAAAGGAAGGATCTGCGGTCGACGACTTTCTGAAGCCGGATCGTGTGGTGATCGGCACCGAACGAGACGACGTGTTTGCGAAGATGACTGAGCTCTACGCTCCGTTTGTACGCCAGGGAAACCCGATTTTGAAGATGGATACCGTTTCCGCCGAAATCACGAAGTACGCGTGTAACGCGTTTCTCGCGACTCGCATTAGCTTCATGAACGAGCTCTCGCGCCTCTGCGAACTTGCGGGTGGTGATATCGAAGAAGTTCGGAAGGGAATGTCGACCGACGTCCGAATCGGAAAGCACTTCTTGTACGCCGGTATCGGTTACGGTGGATCCTGTTTTCCGAAAGACGTAAAAGCGCTCGTTTCGACGGGAAAACGTTATGATACCGAACTCGGAATCGTGGCCGCCGCCGATGCCGCGAACGACAAGCAGAAGCTCCACCTCGTCGAGGCGATTAAGCGCCATTTCGGGAAAGATTTGAAGGGAAAGACCTTCGGATTCTGGGGACTCGCGTTCAAACCGAATACGGACGATCTTCGGGAAGCGCCGGCGATCGAAATGATCCGCGCAATTATCGCGCTCGGCGGAGTCGTGAAGGCTTTCGATCCTATCGCGATGGACGCCGCTAAAGCCCAACTGACGGATCTTTCGAAGGATCACCTCGCTTACTCGAAAACCGCTTACGAAGCGGTGGACGGAGTGGACGCATTGGTGCTTGCGACCGAGTGGAACGAGTTTCGTCACCCGGACTGGACGCGGATCAAGCTTGGTATGAAGAAGCCGGTTTTATTTGATGGGCGGAATATCTTCGATCCGAAGAAGCTGATCGGACTCGGATTCACTTACTTCGCCATCGGGCGGGGTAAATACCGCGCTCTTTAACGCTTATACGAGGCCTTCTTCTTTAAGGACCTTTGCGAATGCCGGACGGGCAGCGAGGCGACCCAGGTATTTTTCGATGTTTGGATACGCGGTTAGCGAGATGTCGAGGTACTTCGTCCAGCCAGCCACGACGAACGCATACGCATCGGCGGGAGAGAAATCTTTACCGGCGATGAAGTCATTCTTCGAAACCTTCGTGTCGAGGTACTTCAGAACTTCGCCCGCCCGGGTGAGCATGTTCTTCCGAACTTCGGCTTGAACTGGCTTATTGCTCTCGTATGCGGCGAGCCCGAACATTCCACCGATGGTTTTATGAAGATCGGCCGCGACGAAGGAAAGCATGTTCATCGCTTCAGCGCGTTCGAAGGTGCCGACCGGTGGTAAGAGGTTCTTTCCGGTGGCTTTGTCCGCGACGTAAGTTTGGATCGCGAGGTTTTGGTCGAGTTGTTTTCCTTCGTCGGTGATGAAGATCGGCAGCGTTCCGAGGGGATTTAGTTTTTCGACTAAGGCGAGGTTCGGATCGGAAGGATTGTCGAAATCGACTTGGATCGCTTCGTATTTCAGTCCGGATTCTTCAAGGACGAGGTGACAGGACGTGGAGCAGGAGCCGGCAGAGTAGTAGAGTTTCATGGGGTTCTCCGTGGTTGGGGTTTATATTCTGTGTTACTAATATATACAGTATATTTTGGTGTCAAGGCAATGCTATCGGCTTAATCAGTCCGTACCGATATACCCGTCGAATCCCCGCCGTTGATTCCGCGTTCGCAGCGGATCCGGCGGGAGTTTCGCGCGGACTCAAGAAGGGATTCATTCGCGGGCGTGAAGCCTCGTCGCTCGTGCCAAATATGAAACTGAAGTGCGATCCCTTTCAGTGAACGACGACGGAGGCCGTAGTGGATCATCCGGATCTCGACGTCGGTGTCTTCGCGGCCGTAGCCTTCGTAGGCTTCGTCAAATCCGTTGATGGCGAGCATATCCTCCCGCGAGACCGAAAAATTACAGCCCTTTAGATCGACGACTTTATCGAGCCGAAGGAGCGAACGAATCCAGGGGCGTGTGCCCCAGCGGATCGTTCGGTTCCAGTTCTCGGTTTCCCCGAAGACGTGATCAAGAAGCAGCCGAAGTGATGGGTGATCGAAAATTCCGCGCTGAACGTCCCCCACGCAGAGTCGATCGCCGATTCGCTTCGAAATTTCGACCCGGCGTCCGGCTCCGAAGGTCCCGGTTTCCCGAGTTTTCCAGTGGTCACCCACGAAGTCGCGGTGAGGAACGCAGTCGGCGTCGAGGAAAATGAGAAGTTCTCCCTTCGCGAGACGAATGGCCTCGTTCAGGATACGGCATTTCCGAAATCCGTGATTTTCCTGCCAGAGGTGAGTGAGTGGAACCCCGAGGGTCGGGAGCGCAGCCTTCACGGCGGATCGAGTGTTCGGTCCGCTGCCGTCGTCGCAGAGGAGGATTTCGAAGTCCCGAAAGCGTTGGCGCGCGAGCGCGGCCAGTACGAGCTCCAGATGCCGAGGCATTTCGTAGGTGGCGAGTAGAATCGAAACCTTCACGGCACTCTCCGGTAGCTACGGTATTCGAAGAGGCGGACGCCGGTCGCGCGTTCGAAAAGATCGAGTACGATCTTTTTCGCATCCTTTGCTTCCCATTCGAGCGGCGATTCTTTTAAATTCCAGGACCACTTTTTTGCGGCGATTCGCGGAAGCATGACCTTCGGGTGAGTTTCCCGAAAGGGATAGAGGCCCCAAATTTTTTTATAGCGATAGTTATCGCCCGTCGCGGTCGACCCGGTCTCGGACTTCTTCGCCCCGTGGTAAAGTGTATCCATGAAGAAGGTTTTCTCCTTCATGACTTCGGGTGGGCGAACCCATCCGTAGTGGTAAATCGCGGCGCCAATGAGACTAACTCGAGGTTTCGAACCGTCCGGCAAACGGAAGCTTTGGGCGTCGCCGATGCTGCGGGCGCCCGACGCACGTTTGATCACCCGAACTTCGCGGCGGTAGGCGCTACGGGAATTCCGGACGACGTCGAACGATCCATAAAAATGGATGTAACGGAAGAGAAGGCCATCGATCCCCGGATTCGCGAGATCTTTTTCCATCGCTTGGCGAATTTTCGGGAGATCGCGCTCGTGTAGAACTTCGTCAGCCTGGAGGTAGACGCACCAGTCCCCGGTGCAGCGATCGAGTGCGAGATTCGTCTGTTCGGAAAGAATCTGTCCGCCCCGGCGTTTTCCCGGATCGTCGAGTGGCCAATGACTTTCGAAAAGAATAATCTTTCCATCGCCCTCTTCGCGCGCGAATAATTTCAATCGCTCGAGGGTATCGTCTTCGCCGATCCCGACATTTATAATCAGTTCGTCGACGAGCGGAAGGAGTGAGCGAAGGGACTCGAGATAAGGGTAATCGAACTTCGTCCCGTGACGAAGGAGGGTGAAACCCGATACCCTCATGGCTTTTTCACGATCGTCGGATCGTTCTGCATCCACCAAATTTTCACGTGGCGAACCGAGCGAGAGACTCCCTCGAGTACGGAGATCGCGACTCCGTGAAAACCGTCTCGATAGGACTTATAATAAAAGTAGTTTTTAAAGAACATGGCCGGTCCGGCGGTGACGACGCGAAACCAATTCGTGCGTTGGCCGGCGAGGACGCGGTCGCGGGCTTCGATCGTCGTGTACTTATTCATCTTGGCAAGGAAGCGGTCCGGATTAAAATCAGGAGCGTGGAGAAGTGATTCGTGGATCCGGCGCGCATCGCCCGGAAACTTCGCGTACTCGTGAATTTCGTTCACGAAACGAACCCCTTCTTTACGGAAAAATCGGTCTTGGTAGCTTGGATTCCAGACGCCCCAGTGGATCGCGCGCCCGAGGAAGTATTCTTGGCGATGAATCTTCCAGTAGGGATGAGGATTTTCTTCGGCGAGAAGCGATTCGAGGCGCTTCCGAAGTTCCGGCGTGCACTCTTCGTCGGCGTCCACGCAAAACACCCATTCGTGGGTAGACTGGTCGAGCGCGAAGTTTCGCTGATTCCGAAACCCGTCCCAGGATCGCTCGAACCAGCGTAGTTTTCCCGCCCAGGACGCGGCCGGATCATTCGCGATCAGCTTCGTGCGGTCTTCGCTCTTCGCGTCGACGATGACGATTTCATCGCACCACGCGACGGAGGCGAGAATTCGCGCGACGTATCGCTCTTCGTTTGCGCAGATGAGAACTGCGGAGATTTTCCTCCGTTCGTTCATGAGCGCTGCGGGATTGGGTTCGGCATCCCGGACGCCATTTTTTCGACCGTACGGAAGACCTCGTCTTCAGAAATAAACCGCATGCAGCGGTGTTCTTCGACGACGCACTCGTGGAGGCCGCACCAGGGCTTGAAACCGGGTTCTTGATCGTTCCGACATTTCAAACCTTCGAGATAGTGATACGGATGCTTCTCGCGAGAATACGGATGCCATTCGTACGGATCTTCCGGACCGAAGAGCGTGATCGTCGGCGTACCGACGGCGACGGCGAGGTGCTTCGGACCCGAGTCGTTTCCGAGGTAAAGGACGTTATTCTTCAGCATCGAAGCGAGAAGGCGCAGCGGAAGTTGGACTTCGGCGAGGATGCGGGCGCGAACGGCCTTACGTGCCGATGGATCCGTATACCACTCGTCCAGTTTCCGGTCGACGGCATCGAAGAACTGACGAGAGACCCCCTCCTCGCCCCGCGCGTGATAAACGATGACCGACCCGCGGTACTGATCGCACCACCGAATCGCGATGGCCGCGAATCGTTCGAGCGGCCAAATTTTCGTGTTCCGGCTCGCGCCGATTCCGAGCCCGAGAATCGGTCCGTAGAGACCCATCTGTCCGATCCGAATGCGGCCGCGGGCGATTTCGGATACGTCGAGAAACACGGATGGCTGCTTCCCTTCCGGGATCGTGAGGTCGAGCGAACGGATGGTATCCATGTCGCGTTCGATGACCGGTTTGAGAATCCCTTTTCCGGGGACCAAAGTCGTCGAGTAGCGGTTTTTATCGCGATGGCCGTGAAAGTGGATTGCGCGAACCTTCGCGCCGACGGCGTAAGCGAGGGCTGAGCTCGATGGAGACGCGTGAAAGTTCACCACGCAGTCGTACTTCTCTTTTCGAAGGGCGATCGCCATACGTGCGATGGCTTTCGCGCGCGAAGCGGCGCCTTGGTGGCGCTGGTACGGGATGATTCGGTCGACGCCAGGATGATTTTCAAGCAGGGGTGCCCAGTGGTCGGTCACTACGACGTGGATCATGGCGTTTGGAAAAGCTTCACGCAGCTCGAGAAGGGGCGCCGTCATCAAGATGGTGTCGCCAAGAGCGCGCAGTTTAATGGCTAAGATTTTACGCGGAGCAAACATGGGAGGTGCGGTTAGCTTCTCACGAACCCGGAAAAAGAAAAACCCCGGGTGCCGTGAGGCGCCCAGGGTTTTTTCGAGACTTAAACGAACGAAGATTAGTTGGTCTTCGTGGTGGTTTCTTCGGTCGTCTTCTTTTCTTCGGTCTTCTTGGACTTCTTGGACTTCTTCTTCATTGGCTTTTCCATCTTGGCGACTGGAGCGGCAGCTTCCTTAGCGACTGGAGCAGCAACTGGAGCAGCGGTTTCAGCAGCGAAAGCGGAGATCGAAGCAAGGGCAGCGAGGGTGATGAGAAGCTTGTTCATGTGAATATCCTTATTAAGTGGACCCCGGAGGGCCCGGTTAACGGCGGTTGAATGCCGTAAATAAAGAATACTCCTGTTCACGGCTTCCGCAAACAAAATTCAACAATATCATATACTTGTAGTGATTTGCAGCACTGTTTCCACGGTTGTCGCAAGATGCAGCAGCGGTCGAAAAGGACTCGCCGCGAATCTTCTCGAGTTTTTAGTCCCCGAATTTCGAGTCGAAGGAATAGATGTGTTTCACGTCAATGTGGCTGAACCGCATATGACGGAGTTTCATGGCCGAGAGCTGGAGGATCAGCTTCGTTTGACGCGCCTTGTCTTGATAGCGGACCTTCTTGATCTCGCCCAGGATGAAGGACTCCATCTCGATCGGGTGAAAGCAGAAGCCCTTGGAGAACTCGTACTTCCCCTTAAAGGGAACCAGCCGGGCTTCGAAGAGGTCGCCGCGCGCGAAACCTTGATGAATGTCCGTCTCCATCACGATGTAATCCTTCTTCGAAAAAAGGTCTTCGACCTTTAAACCTTCGCCGAACCAAGGGCGTCCGCGGAGTCGAAAGATCGAGTGCACCGTCGTACAGAAATCCCGGTAAATCGTGAGTTCATCGGTCCCGAGGTTCTCTTTGTTTTTCCGGAAGAAAAGTTTGATTGGTGAAAGATCGACACCCGGAAGGTCGCGCTCGAAAATGTACCAATCCATGAAAATGGACATCCGTTGGTCGTACTCGGGATCATCTTCATAAACGATGCCGGCCTTTTCGAAAAACTCCTGTTTTGCGGCGTAAACTTCGCGATAGTACTCGCCGGTCGTGAATTCTTCGACGACGGGATCGAGGTATCTTTGAATGGAGGAAGGGGGCATTGCGGAGGCGCTCATGGACTCAAGGTTAGCTTTTTGAGCGAGCGTCGTCCATCAGGCCGATGAATCGATCGAAGAGAATACGGGAATCGTGCGGGCCTGGGCAGGACTCTGGGTGGTACTGGACCGAGAAGGCTTTCGCACCGACGACTTCGACGCCCGAAACCGTGCGGTCGTTCAGGTGAATGTGAGTCACCTTCATGTCCGCGGGTAGTGATTTTTCGTCGACCGCGTAGCCGTGGTTTTGGGACGTGATTTCGACTCGTCCAGAGCTCACTTCGAGAACCGGCTGGTTCCCGCCGCGGTGACCGAACTTCAGCTTGTACGTCTTCGCGCCCTTTGCGATCGAAAGAATTTGGTGACCCATGCAAACACCGAATAGCGGAACCTTTCCGACGAGTTCGCGAACAGTCGCGGCGGCGTAAGGCGCGGCGGCCGGATCGCCCGGTCCGTTCGTGAGGAAAACTCCATCGGGTTTGCGGCCGAGGATATCCTTCGCCGATGAGTTCGCGGGAAGAACTTCGAGGTCGCAACCGAGTGCATCGAGGGAACGGAGGAGATTCCACTTCGTTCCGAAGTCGAGGACGACGACCTTGTGTCGCTTCGTTCCTTTCGCAGCGACATTATACGGCGGGACCGCTTCCTCGCCGATCGTGGTCAACTTTTGGACCGCGGCCTTCGGATGCGGCCAGCGGTAAGCTTCCTTCGTCGTCACTTCACCGATCAGATCGCGACCTTCGAATTTCGGAAGTTTCGCGAGAAGGTCTTTCGCCTTCGAACGCTCGGTAGCAGGCAGGATCACTCCGCGGAGCGCTCCACTCGTGCGGATGTGGCGAGTAAGGGCGCGGGTATCGAGACCGTACAAGCCCGGGATTCCGTTTTCCTTCAGATAGCTGTCGAGCTCGCCGAGTTTGCCCGCGTCTGCGCGCCAGTTCGAAGTCGTGTCGGAAATTTCGTGCGTAACGAATCCGGCGCACCAAGGATGGGCGCTCTCGGGATCGTCTTTATTCACGCCGGTGTTTCCGATGTGCGGAACCGTCATGACGATGATCTGGCCGTAGTAGGACGGATCGGTGAGGATTTCTTGATAACCGGTAAGCGAGGTATTGAAACAGACTTCCCCGTATCCGCGGTCACGCGTGATTCCGCCCGTTTTCTGGGCGGTGAGAATCGCGTCAGCGGAAGCCGCAGAACCAAAGAGGAAACCCTCGAAAGCGATTCCTTCGGGATGATCGCTATCTTCTAAAACAAGGACGCCAGGGATCGATTTTTCGTTCATGCTCATAATCCAGCCTCTGAAAATTTAGCTACTCCATCCACGAGAGTCAAAAAGACTTTTCCGCGTAACGGCTTACCGAAAAACGGTGAGTTCGGCGACTTCGAAAGGTTCGCTTCAGGGGTGAAACTCCACTCGCGGTCCGGATCGAGCAGAGTCAAATCCGCGGCGGATCCGACCTTCAGCGTCCCGAGAGAAAGTTTCAGAAGTTTCGCCGGTGCAAGCGTCAGTGATTCGACCCACCGGTCGAGCGACACGATTCCGTCGTGCACGAGTTGGAGGGTAATCGGTACGGCGGTTTGGAGACCGATGATCCCGTTCGACGCCTCGCCGAATTCGACGGCCTTATCGATGAGCCCGTGTGGAGCGTGGTCGGTCGCGATCGCGTCGACGAGCCCCGTTTTCACGCCGTCGATGAGGGCTTCGACGTCTTTTTCGGTTCGAAGCGGCGGCGACATTTTAAATGCCGTGTCGTAAGTTCGAACGCATTCTTCGGTGAGCGTCAGGTGGTGTGGGCTGGCTTCGGCGGTAATCGGAAGTCCGTCGTGCTTCGCGCGGCGGATGTGCTCGAGACCGATGGCCGTCGAAATATGCTGAATGTGAACGGGGCACCGGGTGAGGCGAGCGAGCGCGATTTCGCGCGCGATCATGATTTCTTCGGCGGCGGCCGGGATTCCCCGGAGGCCGAGTTCGTTCGAGAGCGCGCTCTCGTTCATCACGCCTTTACCGACGAGATTCGCATCTTCGGCATGCGAAATGATCGGAATCCCGAAGGCCTTCGCGTAATCCATTGCTTTCCGCATGAGGTAGGAGTTCATCACCGGCATGCCGTCGTCGGAAATCGCGAGCGCGCCCTCTGCGACCATACCGCCGATTTCGGCGAGCTCTTCGCCCCGGAGACCTTTCGTGACGGCGCCAACGATGTGCACGCGGCAGGCCGCGACGGCCTTCGCCTTTTCGCGGATGTAGGCCGTGACGTAAGGAGTGTCGTTCACCGGCATCGTGTTCGCCATACAAGCGATCGACGAGAAGCCGCCGGCAGCGGCTGCGCGCGTTCCGGTTTCGATCGATTCTTTATACTCGAGGCCCGGTTCGCGAAGGTGGACGTGAAGGTCGATGAGACCCGGCATCACAATCATCCCTTTGGCGTCGATCACGCGCATACCGGGACGAACCGGAATTTTTCCGGGTTTATCGATCGCGTGGACGCGACCGTCTTCGATCCAGATATCGCCTTCTTCGTTCATTTTCTGAGAAGGATCTACGATTCGAGCGTTTTTGATGAGTAAAGGATCGTGTTTCACTGCGACATCCATTTTTCGAGTTTCGGTTTGTCCATCACGGTAGCGAGAACCGCCATGCGAATGAGGACTCCGTTAAAGACTTGGTTCAAAATCGCAGAACGTGGGCCGTCGGCGACTTCGGTGTCGAGCTCGACTCCGCGGTTCACGGGGCCGGGGTGCAGGACGATCGCGGAAGGTTTGAGCAGTTTCGCGCGTTCGCGGGAGAGTCCCCAAAACTTCGAGTATTCGGCGAGCGAAGGGAGCTGCATGCGGTTTTGGCGTTCAAGCTGGATCCGGAGGCACATCACGACGTCCGCTTCGCCGAGGAGTTCTTCCGGACGGTAGGCGAAGTCGACACCGAGAGTTTCCGGCACCGGAGGGAGGAGCGTCGGGGGTGCGCAGACCGCGACCGAGGCGCCCATTTTCCGGAGGATGTGGATGTTCGAGCGGGCGACGCGCGAGTGGGCGATATCTCCGAGAATGACGACGCGTTTTCCTTTCACGTCGCCGAGCTTTTCTTCCATCGTGTAGAGGTCGAGCAGGGCTTGGGTCGGGTGCTCATGGAATCCGTCGCCGGCGTTGATCACCGGGACCGAAACGTTCTTCGAGAGGTAAAGTGGAGAACCCGCCGATGAGTGACGGACGACGATCGCGTGGGGGCCCATCGCTTCGATGTTCTTCGCGGTGTCGATCAACGTCTCTCCCTTCGCAACCGAAGAGGTCGAAGCCGAGAAGTTTAATGTTCCCGCGCCAAGTTTCCGGATCGCGACTTCGAAACTCGTTCGTGTGCGTGTCGAGTTTTCATAAAAGAGGTTTACGACCGTCTTCCCTTGGAGGAGGGGGGCGGCTTCGACGGCCGAGAATTTTTTCGCGGCGTCCATGAGGAATCGAATTTCGGTCGGACTGAGATCGGCGGCAGCTAAGAGGTGTTTCATGACATGCCCTTTAGGTTGATCATTATTTAATCCTCTGGAAAATGCGGTTAAAGCGAATGCGGGAGAACCAGTCGCCGCCCGAAGCGGAGGCCGGGGGTTGGATCGAAAGCCAAACGAACTGGGCGCGGCCATGAAGGTTGAGAAACGGTACGACGCCGTCGACCCGGAGTTTGCGGAATTCGTCCGGATCCGTGCGAAAGTCTCCGACGACGAAGGCGTGGTCCGGCGGGACGGTAATGGTCGTCTCGGTAGAAACGAGCGGCGGCTCCATGCAGACCGGATAAGTCACGCCGTTCGGAAGCGATTCGATGGTGCAGAGGGCTTCGCCGACTGCCGGGGATGTAACCGTTTTGCCGTTCAGGACGAGCGCGCCTTTCACGAGTTGGACCTTATCGCCGGGGAGCCCGACGATGCGTTTGATGTATTCGCGGCCCGGTTCCTCCGGGAATTCGAGAACCGCGACGTCACCGTAATTCGGTGGGTGTTCGGAGAGGCGCTTATCGGCGCCCGGAATGCGAAATCCGTAGGTATATTTCGAAACGAAGAGCGTGTCGCCCGGCTCGACCGCGGGTTGCATCGCGCGGGACGGCATCCGGTAAGCTTCGATGACGAAAAAACGAATAAAGAGAGCGACCAGGATCGAACCACCGATTGCTAAGCTGTAATCTCGGATGACCTTCCGAGCTTCTTTTTCAGCCTTCCGCCTATTCATTTAATCTACTTTCAATACCGCTAAGAATGCTTCCTGGGGAATTTCCACCGAACCGATTTGCTTCATCCGCTTCTTGCCCTCTTTTTGCTTTTCGAGGAGTTTTCGTTTCCGGGAAATGTCGCCGCCGTAACACTTGGCAGTGACGTTCTTCCGGAGGGCCGAGATCGACTCGCGGGCGACGATCTTCGATCCGATCGCGGCTTGGATCGCGATTTCAAACATTTGGCGATCGATGAGTTCCTTCATCTTCTTCACGAGATCGCGCCCACGGGTGGCGGCCTTTTCGCGGTGAATGATGAGGGATAGGGCATCGACGGGTTCGCCGTTGATGAGAACGTCGAGTTTTACGAGATCCGCCGGACGATAGTCCGAGAGTTCGTAGTCCATCGACGCATAGCCCTTCGTCGAGGACTTCAGTTTATCGAAAAAATCGAAAACCATTTCGTTCAGTGGAAGATCATAAAGGAGCGAGACGCGGTCCTTCGTGACGTAATCCATTTTAATCTGCGAACCGCGGCGGTCGTTCAGAATTCCCATGACCGCGCCGACGTATTCGGCAGGCATGTGGACGGTGATCTTGATGTAGGGTTCTTCGATGAGTTCGATCAGCGTTTGGTCGGGAAGGCGCGCCGGATTGTCGACGAAGAGCTCTTCCCCATTGGTTTTCTTCACCTTGTAAATCACCGATGGAGCGGTCGTGATCAGGTTCAGATTATATTCGCGCTCGAGGCGTTCCTGAACGACGTCCATGTGAAGGAGACCTAAGAATCCGCAGCGGAATCCGAATCCGAGCGCGGTCGAGGTTTCCGGTTCGAAGGTGATCGCGGAATCGTTCAGGCGAAGTTTTTCGAGGGATTCTTTCAGATCGCCGTATTGGTCGGCGTCGATCGGATACACGCCACAAAACACCATCGGTTTTGCTTCCTTGAATCCGCCGAGGGGCTCTTTCGCGGGATTGCCCGCTTCCATGATCGTATCGCCGACCTTCATATCGCGGACGTCGCGAATTCCGCAGACGATCGCAACGACTTCGCCGGAGGCGATTTCTTTTACGTCGGTGAACTTCGGAGTGAAAATTCCGAGGCGCTGAACTTCGAATTCTTTACCGGCGTGTGCGAGGTAGATCTTCGAGCCCTTTTTAATTCTTCCTTCGAAAACGCGCGCGAGGCAGATCACGCCTTGGTAGGTGTCGTACCAAGAATCGAAAATCAGCGCGCGAAGCGGTTCGTCATCAGCGTCTTTCGGAGCCGGGAAGTACTTCACGCAGGCTTCGAGAATATCGTCGATGCCGATGCCGGATTTCGCCGAGCACATGACCGCGCGCGAAGTGTCGACGAGTCCGATGACTTCGTCGATCTCGGCGATCACGCGTTCCGGGTCGGCGGAGGGGAGATCGATTTTGTTGATGGCGGGGAAAACTTCGAGATTGTTCTCGAGGGCCATGAAAACGTTCGCAAGAGTTTGGGCTTCGACTCCTTGGGAAGCGTCGACGACAAGGACCGCGCCTTCACAGGCGGCTAAGCTACGCGAGACTTCGTAAGTGAAGTCGACGTGACCGGGAGTATCGATGAGATTCAGGATGTAGGTTTTCCCATCTTTCGCCTTGTAGTTCAGGCGCGCGGACTGGGCCTTGATCGTAATTCCGCGTTCGCGTTCGATATCCATCGAGTCCAGAAGCTGGGCTTCCATCTCACGGGCGGTCACGGTTCCGGTGCGTTCGAGGAGGCGGTCCGCGAGCGTCGACTTGCCGTGGTCGATGTGCGCGATAATGCAGAAATTTCGGATGTTTTTCGCCATGAGTGGGGTCGCACTCACGTATCATTAAACCGAGTCGTAGGCCATCTTCAGAAAGAACAGAACTACGAGCGGGAAGATGATCAGCAGCGAGATGCCACCTTCCATGATGAACATTTCCCAGACGAGGGGGGCATGATAGCGATTTTCCGACTTTTCGGGCGTGGAAAGGGCTGCGTCAGATTCGTTGGTTGACTTTTTCATTCCACTTCTCCATAAGCGTTCGAAATGTCTATCGGAACAAACGTAAAAGGGCTGAAGATTCACGATTTATCGCGCGGCGGCAACGGCGTAGCGCGGGAAGTCGCGGCTGAGGGCGAGAAGCCCAGAGTTCTCTTCGTACCCTTAACGATACCGGGGGATGTCGTGACCGTAAAGGTCGTCTCCGAAGATCGCCGTTTTGCGACCGCGGAGATCGTCGAAATCGAAACCCCGTCCCCAGACCGAGTAAAAGCACCCTGCGCAGTCTTCGGAAAGTGCGGCGGCTGCACCTGGCAGCACGTCCCGTACGCCATCCAGTGGAAAACGAAGCTTGGCGGCGCTCTCCAAACCCTTTCCCGGGCTGACGTAAAGCTTCCTGCCCGTCCGGTCGAAGAATTTCCGGCCACGACTCCGTGGCACTACCGGAACCGGGTTCAGCTCCGCGCCCGCCCGACTGCCGAAGGAACGACGCTGGGGTATTTCGGACGACGCACGAAGGACCTCGTCGGCGTCGAGCGCTGCGAGATCGCGCGTGAAGAGATCAACGCGGTACTCGCCGAAACGCGCGCCGAAGCGGACGCGATGCTCGAAGCTAAAGTGAAGAGTGGCGAGCCGAACCCGGAGGTGAAAGTCGAAATCGAAGTCCTTGCCGATGGAACGACTCGTAAGGCGTGGAACGCTCGTCACGGATCGCTCGGATTTCGTCAGGTGAACGACGAACAGAATCGAAAGCTCCAAGCCTACGTCCGTGAAAATATCGCCGAAGGCGCGCACTTCTTCGATCTTTACGGTGGGGCCGGAAACTTCTCGCTCAGCGACGCCGCCCGCTACGCGTTCGTCGACTGCGTCGACACGGGATCGCCCGACGGCATCGGTGAAGCCCAACCGGAAAATTACCGGTTCTTCCGTGGCGACGTTACGCGGTGGCTCGATCACCGTACGAAGGAATTCGAAAAAGGCACGTTCGAGCCGAAAGGACCGATCGAAGTCGTCGTCGATCCGCCACGCGAAGGACTCGCCGATCAGGCTGATAAGATCGCGAACTCGCTTGAGCGGATGAAAGCGAAGAAGCTCGTCGTCGTCGGTTGCGACGCAGACTCTTGGGCGCGGGATCTCTCGAAATTAACGAAACACGGCTGGAAACTCGATAAAGTCGCGATTTTCGATCTCTTTCCGCAGACGCCGCACGTCGAGTCGGTCGCGGTTCTCGTTCGCTAAAGCGAAGAGTTTCGGAGCGACCGATTTCACTACGGTCGTAGCCGTCCAAAAACCGAGTCGAATTTCAATCCTTTTGGGTTAATTTCTGGATTACCTAGAAGCTGAAGCCGCAGATTTTATCGAATATTATTGGAGTTCTTTTTGCTGAATCCGACCCTGATTAGCGACGTTTTGTCTGTCCTAAGTCATTGCAAATGAGGCCGATTTCGAACTGCGCGTTCGGAACCTGTCACGTGACAGGTTTTGCGATTTACTGAGCCGCGAGCACGAATGCGAGCCAGCCGAGAAGGAGTTCGGCTTGGGCGGATAAAATCTAGGCGACGAAACGTTCAGCCATGGTTCGAGTCCTTCCGTTTTCCGAGACGTTCGTCGGAGCTCAGCTCGCCTTCGTCGAGAAGGCGGGAAATCGCAGGGGCGTAGAGGTGGGCTTTGTCCGTACGCTTCGAAGTCAGGAACTTTTTCGGTTCGAGAATTTTCACGATCGTCGCGACAGAGGTATACGCGACTTCGTGTTTTTCGGAGAGCGTGGCGTGAACTTTCCGGATCGTGTAAGCCGCCTGGCGGCGAGCCGAAATTCTTAGTCTTGCAGACGAGAAGTTAATCTTCTTTTCCGAGGAACTGCTTATGGAGCCGCTCCATTCCGGAATCCGCCGGCTTGCCGACCCAGATCGAGAGAATCTTATCGATCATTCCATTTTCGCACGCTTGGGATTGGAGAAGTCCCTTTCCGCTTTCGTAGGAGAACCATTCCGTACCATCCTTACGGCGCTCGAGGACGATCGTCGTCGTAAGCTTGTCTTTCGCTTCGCCGGCCTTTTCAACGGCCGCGAAAAGCGGTTTGAACGCGTCGGACTTCGGGTCGTATCCATTCGTCTCGAGGGAATCTTCGAATCCGTCCTTGATCCGGCCGGCGCTCACGTCACGTAAAAAAGTCAGCGTGATCGCGACGACAGGCTGCTTCTTCAATGTCGAATAGGCTTCTTCTATCGAAGCGGGCGGTACGGTGAGGCCGGGTGTAGAAAAAATCTGACTGACGTAAACCTTCACCCAGAAGAGGGCGACCTTCTTTTTCCGAATTCCCGAGGCGTAGGGATTAAGAATGACTGATTTACCCTCCGACTGGAAGGTGGCGGCGGTCGCGAGGTCTACACCTTCGATCAATTTATCACCCGGTTTCATCTCGAGAACGCCGGCCGAAGCGGCTGGAGAGAGAATCGTCAGGGCAAAACCGCTGATGAGGGCAAGGAAAAGAGGCATGCGGAATCGCTGGGTAGGTAAGATGGTCATTTGACACTCCGAGTGGTCAGGATTTATTCTTATCTGAAATGTTTCTCGTTCCTTTGGCAAGCCGGAACCGCAGTTGGCTATTCGTTCTTTCACTCCTTCTCACGGGCTGTGCCTCCACGACCTCCCAGCTTCATCCACTGGATGGAACGCCGATTAAGTCCCCGCGCGAACGGGCCCAGCTTCTGATCGAAGCTTCGAATGGTTCGTTGATGGAAGGAGATCCGATCGGGGCTTTGCAATTTCTCGCTCGCGCTGAAGAACTCGATCCGAAGTATCCGCCGATCTACCA
Organism: Bdellovibrionia bacterium; assembly: GCA_038329315.1. Taxonomy (GTDB): domain Bacteria; phylum Bdellovibrionota; class UBA1018; order UBA1018; family UBA1018; genus JACMQW01. The sequence continues at coordinate 16,738 of JBBQMV010000008.1, forward strand.
CGCGAAGGCGATGGCGTATCAGTATCGAAAAGATTTTCCGGAGGCCCTTCGCGAGATGAAGAAGTCGGTCGACCTCGATCCGGAAAACCCTTACGCCTTAAATACGTACGGAAAGTTCCTCCTCGACGCCGGTCGCATGGACGAAGCGGAGCCAAAGCTGATGAAAGCCGGCGATAACCCGACCTTCCGAGAATCCTTCAAAGCGAATACGAACCTCGGAATTCTCTATTACCGGAAGGGCGATTACGATCGCGCGGACCTTCGCTTTCAAAAAGCAGTAAACGACGACCCGGCAAACGCCTGTATCGCGTACTATTACCGCGGCCACCTACTTGTGCGGAAGAACCAGATCGCCGAAGCGGCGAATTATTACGAACGTTCGACCCAAAAGCAGTGCGCGGCTTTTGCGGACGGGCATCTTGCGGTCGGCATGATGGATGAGCGCCTCGGAAAAATCGACGAAGCTCGGAAAAAGTATATCGAAATTCGCCAAAATTTTCCGGAAACAAAAGCCGCTGAAACCGCGATGGAACGGTTGAAAAAAATTCCATGAGCGAAGAGCGGAAAAAAAGTCTCGGCGAATTCCTGAAAACTGAACGCGAACGCCGGGGATTGACGATCGAACAGACGTCCTCCGCGACTAAGATTGGTTTGAAAATTCTGAAGCAGCTCGAGGCGGACCAATACGCCGATCTTCCGGCGCTTCCTTTCGTTCGTGGATTCGTCCGGAACTACGGAAAATTTCTCGGCCTCGACGGCGAAAAACTCTTGGCCGAATACGCGAGTTTCCTCGAAGACCACGCACGCGATCGCCCAAAGCGCGACGCGGGTCACAGCGGATACGCATTCGAACGCCCGGAAGGTGAGCAGAGCCGCAAGATTCTTTGGGGAGTCATGGCCGGCATGCTGATCTTCGGCGGCGCGGTCGTTTTTATTTTCAAACCTTCTCTGAAGCGGAAACATCACGGTCACGTCGATAAGATGAAGCCGGGCGGTGGCGTGGAAGGGGAGGAGGACGGCGCGACTCCGGAGGCGACGAGTACTCCGGTTGCCGATCCGAGCGCGAAGCCTTCGGGCAACGCATCGCCTACGGCTCCGGTGACGTCTCCATCTACCGTTCCGACTTCCGCACCGACTCCGTTGCCGAGCCCGACGGCGAGTCCGGAACCTCCATTTGTTCCACCAAAGACGCCGCTGGTGCTTGCACCCTCGCCGATCCCTGCGCCGGCGCATACTCCGGCCGCTGCCCCATCACCCGATACGCCGAAACCGGTACCCTCCGCCGCTCCGAACCCGTCCGCGTCGCCTACGCTCGAAGACGAGCTAAAGAAAGATCCCCTCCAATCCGGGCGTGACCTGCCGCCAAAGGAACTGAAGACGAAGCTCGTTCTGCGCACGAAAGCCGACGTTTGGGTTCGTTACCGCTGCGACGGGAAGCAGCTGATGAAATTCTCACTCAAAAAAGACAAGATCCTCGTCCTCCGCGCCAAAACCGCCGTTTACCTGCAAGTCTCTAATCCCGACTCGATCACTATTCAGAGCTCGGGCGGGATCGAAGAGCTCTATTCGCAGAGTGCGGCCGTGTTCGACTTCCGTGGAAACTCCACTGTGGCCTTCCCGCCTCAAGCGCGCGAAAAAATTGAAGAAAACTTCAAATTTACGCAGCCGCTCCCATTTACGGATGCGCCCGCTCCAGTTCAGTGAATGAAATCACTTTAACTTCCATGGCACTTATCCACAAATAACTTCAAAGTTATCCACACGACATAACTATTCGAATTTATTGCTTTTATTTCCTTATATCGTGAGTTTTACACAACAAAGGTGAAAGTTATCCCCAGTTAACCTAGTTTCCTCGGGTTTTTGGGCGGTTTTCGAAAATACCCAACCGCAAGCGCGAAATTTCCGGCGTAAAATGCGGTGAAATTGCCAAAATCTTGACGAAAGGCTGACGTGCGCATTCTCAGTAAGCGTTTTTGTTCACGAACCCCTTCCAGAGGGTCAGCACTAAGATTTTGAGATCGAGTGAGTACGACCAGTTCCGGATGTAATAGAGGTCGCACTCGATTCGCTGCTCGAGCGAAGTATCTCCGCGCCAGCCGTTCACTTGGGCCCAGCCGGTGATGCCGGCCTTCACTTTGTGCCGAAGCATGTAGTGTGGAACTTCCCCGCGGAACTTGTCGACGAAGACGGGACGCTCGGGACGTGGCCCGACCAGCGACATTTCTCCGCGAACCACGTTCCAAAGCTGCGGAAGTTCGTCGATCGAAGTGGCGCGCAGGAACGAACCGATCGGCGTGCGTCGCTCGTCGTCTTTTTTCGCCCAAACTGCACCCGTCGAATCTTCCGCGTCGACACGCATCGAACGAAATTTCCACATCTTGAATGTTCGTCCGTCGAGACCACAGCGTTCTTGGGCGTAAAAGATCGGTCCGCGGGAGGTGAGTTTCACGAGAAGCGCGATGAAAATAAGAAGCGGGGAAATGATGATCATTCCGAGAAGTCCGAGTAAAAAGTCGGTGATTCGCTTGAAAATCGCATTGATTCCGTCGAGTGGGGAATCGTTTAACTTCACGATCGGCATGCCGTCGAAGTCTTCGATCGCGCATCCGAGCGTGACGTAGTCTTGGATGTCCGGAACGAGCTGAATATCGACCGTCTCGTCTTTTAATTCGCGCAGGATGGTGTCGAGTTCGTTTGCGTGCCGACGCGGGAGCGAAATTAGAATTTGATCGGGCTTGTTTTCCCGGAGGATTCCCGCGATCCGCGTGAAGTTTCCGAGTACGGCGGCGCCTTGTACGGTGGTCGCGGTGAAATCGGGTGGGACGATTACGCCCTGGACGAGTATGCCGATTTCGGGAAAGCGCTTTAACTTCCAAATGAGCGTTTCGACCGCGGCGCCTTCGCCGATGATCATTGCCGTGCGGATATTCCGTCCGCGTTTACGAATCGCGCGCAGAAAATTCCGCACGGCGAGGCGAAGGGAAAGGAGCGCCACCCCACCAAGGACCCCGAAGTAGAGCATCACTCCGCGCGAGTACTGGTACTCGGTAAAGAGGTAGGTGAGGGAGACGAAGAAGACCATCGCGAGGAGATGGGCGCGAAGAACGAGAAACGCCTCATGGGTACGTCGGAGCATTCGCTGGGAATGGTAGAGTTTCGCGGACGCGAACACGACTTGCCAGAGAATCACGATGAGGGGCGTCAAAGCGGCGTAACGGGAGAACGCCGGGAAGCCCTTCGTCACTTGGATCACGGGAAGATGGAAGCGGCTCCAATAGGAGAACAACCAAACGGCCGCGATAACGCACGCGTCTACTGCGCGAAAGGTGATGCCGACGGTTTGGTGGTAACGCTTCAACATGAATTGGACCTATATTATTTCAATCGTTCGATTTCAGAAACAGAAACGGAGAGTCTTCCGCCCATGATTACGCTTCCTCGATTTGAGGCCAAAAATACTGCCCAAAAAGCCGACACTGACGTCATTTTCGTCGTCCAAGATGCCGGGAAAAAACCGATCGCTCCTCGCGGCCCTTATGGCGGCGCGATCGATAAGTTTCGCAAGGGCGACTCGTTCTCCGGCAAGCTCGGGCAAATCGCGGTCGTTTCGTTCGGTGGAAAAGGAAGCGCGACTCACGCTGCCTACGTCGGACTCGGACTCGCTTCCGAGCTGACGGCGGAAAAAGTTCGCCAAGCCGGCGGCCACACGCTCTCGCGCATGCTCGCCGAGAAGGTCACCTCGATCCAAGTCCTCGTCGACTCGCTCCTCGACTTAAAGGGCGCCGCGGATTCGGATAAATTCCCTTCGGCGTTTGCTGAAGGCTACGCGCTCGGCGCGTATAAGTTCGATAAGTATAAAAATTTGGATAAGAAGGGTTCGAGCGCGAACGAGCCGGTCGGTCCCGCGAAAGTCATTTTCGTCTCGAAAGATAAGTCCATGAAGACCGCACTCGCGGAAATTCTAAAAGACGCCCAAATCGTCGCTGAATGCGTGAGTGTGACTCGCGACTGGTCGAACGAACCGGCGAACTTCGGAACTCCGGAATATTTCGCGAAGGACGCTCAGCGCCTTTCGAAGGAATACGGAATTTCCTGCAAGGTCCTCGGCGAAAAAGAATGTGCGAAGGAAAAAATGGATCTCTTCTTGGCCGTCGGCCAAGGATCCGCGCGCGAAAATAAGCTCGTCGTCGTCGATTACCACCCGAAAGGCGCCTCGAAGACGATCGCGCTCGTCGGAAAAGGAGTCACCTTCGACAGCGGCGGGATTTCGATTAAGCCGTCGATGAAGATGGAAGACATGAAACACGACATGACCGGAGCCGCCACGATGATGGGCGCCGTTCTACTCGCCGCTCGCCGGAAGATCAAAAACCGCGTGATCGCGGTGATGGCCTTCACGGAAAATATGCCGGACGGTAACGCGATTGTTCCATCCTCCGTGATCAAAACTCGCGCTGGAAAAACCGTCGAAGTGATTAACACCGACGCCGAAGGCCGTCTGGTTCTCGCGGACGCTCTCGACTACGCTCAGGACTTCAAGCCAGACGTCGTCGTGAACGCCGCGACTCTCACCGGCGCCTGCGGTGTCGCACTCGGAAAACACTGCGCGGGCCTCATGGGGAACGACGCATCGCTGACTGCGGAACTCTTCCGCATCGGGAACGAACTGAACGAGCGCATGTGGGAACTCCCGCTTTACGACGATTACTTCGAAGATTTGAAGTCGGATTACGCCGACATGAAGAACTCCGCGAACGACGCAATGGGCGGTACGATCCGCGGTGGGATGTTCCTGAAGCAATTCATCCGTAAGGGCATGCCTTGGGCACACCTGGATATCGCGTATACGGCCCAAAACATGGGTCAGATTCCGTACCTTCCGAAAAAGGGCGGAAGCGGAATGCACGTTCGGACGCTCGCCCAGTTTGCGTCCGAATATTAAGAAAAGAGTAGTGATCGATCGGTGGTCCACCCGTACTTGGTGGATCACCGTCGTCTTTTCACTCGCAATCGTCATTGCGCTTCGGATCTTCGCATTTTCTGCCGTCAGCGACGATTTTAAGTACTACTTCGACTCGTGGATCCAGTCCGTGCGTGAACGCGGTACGCGCGGGTGGAATCCAATTCCATTCGCGAATTATTCACCGCCGAACCTGTACGCGATGTGGGCCGGAATTCAGTTCGAAAAACTTTTCGGTGGTGAACCGTCGAATCTTTTCGTTTTAAAAATGGCATCGTTTTCAGGAGACGCGCTGCTTGGGGGGGCAGGGGCATATCTTGCGCGTTCACTGGGGGCTTCGCGCCGAGGAGGTTATATCGCGGCTCTCGCGATATGGCTCACGCCGACGCTCTATTTGAATGGTCCGTGGTGGGG
>JBBQMV010000009.1:0-21899 GCA_038329315.1 Bdellovibrionia bacterium
CCTCGCTCTCGCATGCCTGGCCGTGGTTCCTGCACTCGCCTCCGATGAAGACCCGGGCGATATCGCTTCTGTGAAGGCGTGCTTGAAGAACTTCGGAAAGCACCCTTTCAATGCGAAAGAGCCACACTTCCGTACGATGTCGGCGAAGGTGCGCGTTTTTGGAATCGGCAGTTCGACCCAAGACGAAAAGGCGACGGACGAGCCCGAGCTGATCCTCGTGAAGCCGAACGTCGCCGTGCTTTCGAAGAACGATCTCAATCTTCTGAATCCGAATGGTTGGTACTGTCTCAAGGGCCAGGTCGCCGTGCTCGGAAAGTCCGAAATCCATCTCGCTTGTAAGGCAAAGCTCGCGGCTAGCAAAGACGGCGTGACGGTTCTTGGCGGAAACGACCACGAGACCGGCGTAACCGTCCTCGGTACTACGAAAGTCACAAAGGTCGGTTGCCCGGAAGAGGATGGTACTGCGGCCAGCGCCGCTAAGGCAGCGGCTCCGGCAGAGAAGACCGCGACCGAATAGTTTTCGCCACCGAATCTTTTCCTACGAAATCGCAGAGCACTTCGGGTGGCTGCCGAAGTGAAGTGTAAATTCATGCGCGGTCCTAGCCCTGGACCCATCCCTTGCGCGTAGAGTTTTGTGCGCTTCTGTTCAGTCCAGTACTTACGAACAAACTCTCTGTTTTCGTACGGACAGCTGCTCGTCATTCGAATACTTGAGTGATCAGAAGCGCACAAAACTCTACGCGAAACCCCCGCCTGCTCGGACCGGTGTTATCAAACCCCGTTAGCGGCGAAGCGGTGCGTCGGCCATACCCGGGGCGGGACGGACGTGTTTTTAGAGGCGGCCGCGCTTCCGAAGTTCTCGCACGAGCATTGGCTCGACCGGAATCGTCTTTAGCAATGAATCCAGCCATTCCCGCGCGGCCGGGTTCGGCTGAGGATTTTTCTCGGCCAAGATCAGTTCGTTCTTCATCGAGTGTTCCCATCCGAGAAGCTCGGTCACGGTAACCTTATAACCGGCCGCTTCGAGGACGAGCGAACGAAGGACGTTCGTGAGGTGACTTCCGAACTCGCGCGAATGAAGCGGATGTCGCCACAAACGCCAGAGTTCGTGCTTCGGCTCTTTCGGGATCTCGCCGAGCAGGCGCGAAATCTCGGCTTGGCAACACGGCACCAGCGCGATCGCCCGCGCGTCCTTTTCCAAGGCTAAAAGAATCGCCTCGTCCGTCGCGGTATCGCAGGCATGAAGGGCGACGAGTAAATCGACCGGACCCGGATCCGCGTCGCGAATCGCGGCCTCGACGAACGTCATGCGCGAAAACCCGATCTCAGATGCCAAAGCCCGGGCGCGTGCGACGAGTTCGGGCCGCGACTCGATATTCGCGATCGAACCGCGCGCGAGAGGTCCGGTCCAGAGGTCATACAAAAGAAAACCGAGATAACTCTTCCCCGAGCCGACGTCGACGATCGTCGGATTTTCCGCACCGTCGTAGAGCTTCTCAAGTACCGGCAGGAGAAGGCGGGCGAAGTGGTAGATCTGCTTCAGCTTCCGGCGCGCGTCCTGATTTAACTTCCCGTCGCGGGTGAGGAGATGGAGTTCCTTGAGGAGCGCTGGATTCTGGGTTGGCCAGAGCGCTTCGAGATCGCTCTTTACCAAAAGTTTTGCGCGGTCCGCGACAAGTTTTGCGCGGTCCGCGACTGAAGTCGCCTCCGAACTCATTTCTTCTTCCGCCGACTGCCCGTCCGAGGCGCATCGCCTGGCTCAGGCGCGAAGGCGAGGTTCAGGATCTTTTGGATGAGCTCGTCGTAAGACATCCCGGATTTCACCGCGGAGAGGGCGAAATCGCCTTCCTTTTCGATCGAAGGATTCGGGTTCGCTTCGATACAGAAGAGTTCGCCGCTATCGGTAAGGCGCAGATCGATCCGCCCGTAGCCGCCGAGTCCGAGGACGCGGTAAATTTTCTTACAGGTTTCGTCGAGCCGCTCTTTCACATCGTCGGAAAGGTTCGCAGTACTCGTGCGAATGCCCCATTTTTTCCGATAATCGTCGTCCCACTTCGCCTTGAAACTCGCGAATTTCGGTTCGCCATCCGGAACTTCGCGGAAAAATAACTCGCGTGGCGGGAAGGTGACGAGACGTTCGTTTCCTACGACGCCGACGTAGAGTTCGCGGCCCGCGATGTATTCCTCGACGATCACGTCGGTTTCGAAGCGGTCGTGGAGGTAGCGCACACGATCGAGCGCGTCTTCTTTCGTCTCCGCAAACGAAAGCTGAGAAATTCCCTCGGACGCCTCGAGGTTTAGCGGCTTGATGAAGACTGGGAACTGGAGGTCGCTTAAAGTACGCAGCGGCGAAGCCTTCCGGCTGATCATGAAATGCGGCACCTTAATCCGGTGGTAGGAAAGGATCTTCTTCGCGAGGCCTTTATCTTTACAGATGTTCAGCGCGTGCGCCGACGCGCCGGTGTACGGAACGTCGAGGAGTTCGATCAGTGAGGCGACGTGCGGTTCGTAATGGCGATCGCCACGGAACGCTTCCGAAAGGTTAAAAATAAGATCCGGACGATTCGACTTCAGTTCGGAGAGAAAGGGTTCGAGGTCGTCGTGAATCCCTAAAGGCGTAACGTCGTGACCGAGTTTTTTCAGTGTGGCGAGAATATGGGCTTCCGAAGCCCAGTCTTCGGTCTTTAGATATTCGGCGTAATGCTCGAGCTTCACCGGAATCGAAAGATCGAAAAGAAGTAAGATCTTCATCGACTAGACCCTCCGCTTAAATTTACCCGTGAACAGGTAATGGGTGACGAGCGTTGCGAGATAGGCCGATAGCTGGAGGTGGGTATCCGCATGGGTTCGACCGACCCGAAGTTCGAGTTTATCTGAGCGATCAACGAGCTTTCGGACGAGTGACTCGATCGGAAACTTTCGCTCCCCGGTCCAGTAGGCGACCGAGTCGATGAGTTCTTTCTGCTTCTTCGCCATGAAGTTCGCTGCCGAATAGTCGCGCTTGGAGAGCGCTTTATCGCCGTTGAAGACCCGCTGGAGATCGCCGTCGTAAAAATCCGGATAATCAGTTTCGTTCTCGCGCTTTCGTTTCGCGTAGTATTTCCCGAGCGTCGTCTTCATCCGAGAGACTTGGAACGGGAGCGATCCCCTTTCCCGAATCGGATCTTTCCCGCCGACTTCGGCCGCGAGTTCGTCGATATACGAGAGCTTCTTTAGAGCACCCGACCAGCTTCGATATTTTTTCTTCCAGTCGCGATCTGGCGAGAGCCAAACCGCAAACGTTTCGGCGAAATCTTCATCCGGATGGGCCTGGGCGTACCAGTTATCGAGATGCTGAACGAAACCTTTCGAGTACGGTTTCGGATGGTAAGTCTCTGGTGCGTATTCCTGATCGGGCGGACCGAAGACCTCGCGCCATTTTCGACGTTTCGAAAACCGATAGGCGTGGTCGAAGCAGTGTCCGGCTTCGTGCCGTAGCAGGCGCTGGCACCATTCAGGATTTCCGCCTTCGACCTCGAACATCATGCGCTGCTCGAGTTCCTTCAGTCTCGGGTGGGCCAGGTAGAACGGAATCGAAATCGCGAGCATTCCCTCGGGACTGAACCATTCGTCGCCGAGATAAATCTGGGGGCGGAAGACGAGCTTCTTCGCTTCGAGTTCGTCGTAGAGCTGGATCACCCGGTCGCCGAGCTCGGACTTTTCGAGGTCCAGTGGGATATCGCAAAGCCGGAGCTTGAGCAGCTCGTCGTCTTTTAGGTGGGTCCAGTCGGAAGCCATTTACAGATCATAGGTCGAATGCGCTAGGATGGGAACGTGGCCGACGAGAATAAAAAGACCGAGCAAAAAACAGACGCGGAATGGCGAAAAGTGCTCTCACCCGAGGAGTTTCATGTTCTCCGGGAAAAGGGGACCGAGCGTGCCTTTACCGGCGAATACTGGGACACCTACGCGCCGGGGATTTACCAATGCCGGGCTTGCCACTCCGAGCTTTTCCGAGCCGACCAGAAGTTCGAATCCCACTGCGGTTGGCCGAGTTTCTTTGATTCGATCGATAAATCTCGGATTAGCGAAGAGGTCGATTCGACCCACGGCATGCGCCGGATTGAAGTGACCTGCTCGAACTGCGGCGGGCACCTCGGACATATTTTCCCGGACGGTCCGAAACCGACCGGGAACCGCTACTGCATCAATTCCGTCAGCCTAAGGTTTATACCCGTATGAGTCTCCTCTCTCTTTTCCCGAGCCAGATTCAGACCGCGAAATTTCCGGCCGCGAAGGCGAAAACGCTCGTACCGGCGCTCGTGAAAGAGGCAAAACTCTTCCGCGAGCTCGACGAAACTGGGGAAAAATGGAGCCGCGAAAACTACTACGGCGGATACACCTCGTATTCTTCCATCACGGACCTGGCTTTTCGTTCGTCGGGATTCGGAACGCTCAAATCTTGGATTGATCGCGAAGTCGCGGCGTATGCGCGCGCACTCGATCTCGATCTCGGTCGGGGACGCCTCGAGATGAGCGCGTTTTGGCTGAACATTATGGGTGAGGGGTGCCACCACTCTTTCCACCTCCATCCGCTTTCGACGGTGAGCGGAACGTTCTACCTCCAAGTTCCACCAGGCTCGGGCGCCTTCAAAATCGAGGACCCGCGCCTTCCCGCGTTCATGGCTTCACCGCCGCGGAAAGCCACGGCGCGTCCGGCGAATCGCCGGTTTTTCGACCTCACCCCGAAGGCTGGGGATTTAGTCCTTTTTGAGAGCTGGCTTAAGCATGAGGTGGTTTCGAACCGGTCCGCCCGCGAGCGGATTAGCGTCAGCTTCAATTACGACTGGGTCCAAGGGCGTTAAAACCAGGCCCAGGCTCCAAAATGCTTCCTCATTCCCCGAGTGTGGAGCTAGGCGTCATCGAGCCCGAAGTGCATGAAAACACTCCTTCAAGCGAACGACTCGATCTCGATTACTTGCGAAGAGTCGCTCTAATCGCGAATCGCCGTTTCCAAATGGCTAGGTTCCGCTTAGCATTTTGGAAATGAAGAAAAGCCCGTTTCTCGGTTTCCTTGTCGGTTTGGTGAGTTTTTCGGCATTCGCGGGAAACACCCCGAACATCTCGAACCTGACCCAAGCCGAAGCCGATTCGATCGCGAAGAACTTCGCGAATGCGATCGTATTTCGAAGCATCGAGCCGCCGTCCTCGAACGGGAAGATTTGGGGATTCGGGGTTGGCGTCGGCGTCGACATGACGAGTGCAGGCGGCGTGAACGGCGTTCTGCGTGCGCACGGCGGCCAAGACATCTCCGTCCTTCCGGCCGCAGATATCATCGCGACCCTTCAGGGTCCGTTCGGGATCAGCGGCGAAGTCGGTTTTCTGCCGAAAACTTCGGTCAACGGATTCTCTTTCAAGCGAACCGCGTTCAACGCGAAGTGGACGTTTACCGACGTCCTTCTCCGCGAACACACACCGTTCGACGCTGCGATTCGCGTCGGTTTCGGTAAGAACGAGTTTTCCTACGCCCAAACGATCAACGGAGTCGCCGATACGATTTCGTTCGACTCGAAAGCGATGCGGGCCGAGCTCGGGATGAGCCGGAAATTCGTCATTTTCGAGCCGTATATCGGCCTCGGATTTCTGAAGACCTCGAGCACGCTGGCGAACACCGCCTCGGTCTCGCTCTATAACTTCCAGCAGTCCGATTCGTACGATTACTCGAAATCGAGTTTCCTCTTTAACGTCGGCGCGGAAGTTCGACTGATCTTCATCACCGTCGGAGCCCAGGTCGAATGGGCATTCGGCGAAACGACGACGAGTGCGAAGTTAGGTCTGAAGTTTTGAAGCTGAAAGCTTTTCCGGAGAATCTTCCGCCGGCGTGGCGTGAACGACTCGCTCCAGAAGCGCGAAAAGATTATTTCAAACAGCTCGCACGGTTTCTCGTCGCCGAGCAGACGTCGGGCGTTCGCGTTTTCCCCGCGAAGGAAAATATTTTGCGCTCGATTCAGTCCCTCGACCTTCCCGACGTGAAGGTCGTGATTCTCGGCCAGGATCCGTACCACGGGGAGGGCCAGGCGATCGGCCTTTCGTTCGCGGTCCCGAACGAGCTTCGGCCGAAACCACCGAGCCTTCAGAACATCTTCAAAGAGATCCGCGCCGACCTCGGTGTTTCGACTCCCGAAGGCCTTTCGGATTTATCGGGCTGGGTGTCCCAAGGCGTGCTTCTCCTCAACTCGGTTTTAACCGTACGAGCCGATACCGCGTTTTCGCATCGCGATCAGGGTTGGGAGATGCTCACCGACGAGATTATTCGGGCACTGAACGAGCGACCGTCACCAATCGTTTTTCTTCTTTGGGGCGCCGCGGCTCAGCGCAAAAAGGAGCTCATCTCGGGCACGCAGCACTTTTTCCTCGAATCGGCCCACCCATCTCCTCTCAGCGCCCACCGGGGGTTCCTCGGAAACCAGCATTTTTCGAAAACGAACGGCATCCTTCGCAAGATCGGCCGGAGCGAGATCCGTTGGGAACGGATTTCGATCTAGTTTCCACAGTTCTCATTTTGATTTTTTCCTGAACATATCCTTAAAATAGCGAAGAGGGTTTCCCACTAGCATTACGATTGAATGATTCGATCGTTTCTTTCCATGGAATGGATGGCTTCAAATATGAAAAGTCTGCTCGCGTTCTCGTTCGCGGTCTCCCTCGTGCTCACTCCCCTTTCGACGGTGCACGCGGCTTCGTTGAAAGTTCTCACCTATAATCTTTGGGGCGCTCCGTTCTCCGCGAAAAAAGTGCGCCGCCGTTTTCCGAAAGTCGCCGCGAAACTCGAGACTCTCGATGCCGACATCGTCTCGCTCGAAGAAGTCTTCGACGGATGTTTCATTCCGAACGAACTGAAAATCATCCTCCGAGGAAGTCAGTTTCCTTATTACGCGCGTGGCGCGGGTCCGCACGGCTTTCCGAAATGCGTAGACTCCGGTGTTCTCGTCCTTTCGAAATTTCCGATCGTGGAGTCGGCAGAACTGAAGTATAAGGCTTGTGCCGGAGCCGACTGTTTCGCGAAAAAGGGCGTCCTTTACGTTCGAATCACGGTTCCTTCGGTCGGTGATGTTGATGTTTACGCGACCCACGATAATGCGAACGACAGAAATTCTAAGGTACGGGTCTCGCAAATGCGCCAGGTCGTCGACTTCGTCGACCTTCACTCCGGCGATGGAGCGCGTCCGGTGGTATTCATGGGCGACCTAAACGCGACTTCGGATTCGCCCGAAATCGAGATGCTTCATAATAAGCTCGGGCTCCGCGATACTCACGACGAATACGTCGCTTCCCATACGGTGACTCAGCTTGAGCGCGACGGTTTCACGATCGACCCGACCCGGAATCGGAATGTGAGCCAAAAGCCCGGTGAGTTGCGAGAACGCATCGACTATATTTTCATACGGGATGCGCACTCGAGCTCGGTTCCGAGCATGGTCTCGAGCATGAACATGGTATTCCAGGAGCCCGGTTACCGAGGGCGCCCGCTTTCGGACCATTTCGGGGTTCGCAGTCAAATCGAGATCTAAAATAAAAAGGCTACTTCCCGGTCCCGATTCCTTCGCCAATCCGGACGAGGCACTCGCGGCCGGCGGCGGACTTTTCCACTAGATCGGGGTCGAACTCGAGGCGGCCCGGTTCGGCGAGCACGATCACGGTGGATCCACCGAAGAGAAAGTAGCCCTTCTCTTCGCCACGCCGGAACTCGCGGGAGCCCGGAAAGGATTGGACGATCTTCCCGACACAAATCGCGCCGACTTCGACATAGGCGATCTGCCCGAAGTTTTTCGTTTCGAGGATCGTGATTTCGCGTTCGTTCCGGAAAAGGAGATCGCCTCGGTGGGCAAGTGCGATCGGGTTCACCGAGTGGAGCGGCCCATGAAGGCGCGCGCGCGCGATGATGTGCCCGGAATCGGGGAAGTGGAAACGGTGGTAGTCGACCGGGCAGAGTCGGGCGATGAAACCGGGACCTCCGTTAAAAATCGAGAGGTCGACGCCGCGAAGTCCGACGGGTCGGTCGCCTTCACGAATATCGGCGCCAATGAGGGCCGCGCCATTCAAGGTCGCGCCCTTCACGGGGAGAGCAGTCGTTTCGGTCACGGAAGGGAAAACGAGGTAACGGCCTTCGGCGGGCGCGGAGAAGCGGGAGCTCTCGGCTTCAAAAGGGCGAAGTCCCGGCTTAAACTTTCGGATGAAGAAATCGTTGAAAGTCCGGAACGGTCCGGACTCGTACTGTTCCATCGGAATTTCAAACGCGTCGATAAAGGGTGAGATCGCACGCCGGCTGAGCGGCGAGCTTTGGTAGGCGCCGTACGCTTTTGAAAACCATTTCCCGGAGAGGAACATCGATTCGAGCGCGGACCCGAGTGGATTTTCGTAGATGAGGCGAACGCCACTCTCTCCGAAAATCTTTTCGGTGATCCGTTGCTGCATTTTTCGATCGTAGATGGATAGTCCGGATTCGGTCATGGCTGACTCTAGTTTACCGCGCCTACTTCGAAAGTCGAGACTCAAGCCCCTCCGATCCGGAGCGCGCGAGCCTCCCGGAAGATTTGGGTGTCAGGTTCTGAGCGATCCCGCAGCGCGGCGAGAGTGAGCGCGATTCGGAGTGTTTTATGGCGATCCCGAAAACTCCGGAACGGAATCGCATCGAGATCCAAGCGAAGCCCGGGCGCGGCCGCCAAGACTTCTTCGAGGTCCTCCGGTGCTAATTTTCCGGGCGGCGTACCGTACTGGGCGAGGAGTCGACTTCGCGCGCGCGAGGTTTTCTCGGCAACTCGCGTGAAATCGCCGGTGACTCCGTTTGCGAGCGCTTCCGTCGGTCCGGCGAAAAGTCGAACGACGAGATCAAGCCGGTCGAGAATCGGTCCGCCGATTTTCGCGAGGTAACGTTCGCGAACATTCGGCATGCAGCGGCAAGGCGGAAGTCGGCTGTCCGCGGGCGCGTCCGGAACTCCGCCGCAGGGACAGAGATTTCCGTTTCCCGCGAAAACGAAATCGGACGGAAGCTCAAGCGCCCCGTCGACGCGCGTGAGTGTCACGCGTTTCCGTTCAAGGGGCTCCCGAAGCGCCTCGCGAGAATCGCGGGACCATTCTGGAAATTCGTCGGCGAGAAGAACCCCGCCGTGGGCGAGCGAGAACTCGCCGGGACGGAGAATGCCGCCCGAATAGGATCCGAGAAGCGCCGCGGGTTTTGCCTGCGTTCCGATGCGACGATACGGAAGTTCGTCTTCACGGCCGGAAATTTCCGCGAGGAAACGCCGCGTTCGAGTCGTCTCGGCGCTCGGGGCGGGTTGGAGCGCGATAAACCATTCGAGCGCGACGGATTTTCCGACGCCCTTCGGGCCGAGGAGCAGAAAGTGGTGCGAGCCGGCGGCCGCGATTTGGAGAATCTCCGCGGTCGTATTGGGAATCGGCAGTAAATCGCGGCGGAGCGGAGTGGGAAACTCCTTGGCTTTTTCCGGCGGTCCGACCTCCGGCTCTCGTTCCGCGCGAACGGCGGCCTCCACCTCGCGAAAATGAGAGATTCCGATGATCGGAGGGATGTCCGATTCGGCAAAAAGTTCGGCGACCGCGAGTCGGAACCGAGCTTCGTCCGCTTTCGCGATCAATATAAGATCCGCGTCACCGCGGAGGGCGGCCGCGATCGCGCGCGCGGGAGAGCGCACCGCTTTTACACGGCCATCGAGCCCGAGCTCTCCCCAGGCGAAGATTCGGCGCAGGGGATATGGACCTTTTCGCTCTTCGATTTTCCAGCCTTCAATTAGAACGGCGACCGCCATTGCGAGGTCGAGACCCGTTCCTTCTTTTCGAACGGAAGCGGGCGAAAGATTTACGATGATCTTCCGTTTTGGAAATTCAAAACCGCTCGATTCGATCGCTGCGCGGATCCGGTCCTTGGCTTCGCTGACTTCCGGACCGGGGAGGCCGATGATCTGGAAGAGCGGAATTTGGTAGCTGGAAGCAATTTCGATTTCTTGGCAGCGAGGAGCGACGTTCCCGTTCAGGAGCGTGAAAACTTCGGGATAATCCATACCTCCACTGAAGCGAGTGTCGTGCCAACGACTCGCAGCCTACGAACGCTTTTTCAATCGTTCGAGCATGGATTGGCGGGCGTGATTGATCGCTCGAGCGATGGACGTCCCTTCCGCCCACTCACGCGATCCGGGGCGACCGAGTGAATCGGGATGGTAGCGCTTCATTTTCTCTTTGTACGCTTTCTGGATTTCCGCTTCGGAAGCCAGAGCCGAGACGCCGAGGACTTCGTGAGGGGCGCCGTCTTTCACGATGCCACCGAGTCGAAGCGGGTCTGGCTTGGTCGGTTCGTTCGCGGCGGCGGCGGCTTTTTCACCGCGCTCGAACTTGAGATTGCGATCGGCCTCGCGGACTTTGAATCGGCTTTCCGATTCGGCGCGGCTCCGCTGGGCGAGCCAGAAGAGGATGAACGCGGCGCTAATCCCGACCTGAACGAGGCCGAAATGGCCGCTCACCCAGTTCATAAAAACGTCGCGTATCGATTGGGATTCTTCCATGGTCGTTCTCCCGATTATGCCGTGAACGGCCCGAAGTTCGCTAGGGCCTATCTATGACGATCTTTACGGAAATCCGGCTCGCGCCGGCGGCAGCTTGTCGGGCGTGGACGGCCGACCACGGCTGCTTTACGGCGATCGAATGGGAAAACGAACTCGGCCATCTTCCGGCGCTTCGCTTTCTATTCGAGCGGATGCGGCTCCGGATCTCGGAGCGGCTCGCGATCGAGGGGATCGATCCCCTCGGGATCGTGCGCCAGCTTCTCGTGCACGAATCGTCGGCTTCGCTTTCGCGCGCCGAAATTCACGACGTCGGGTTTGTGCACCTCGAGGCTGCTTCCGGGATCCACCTCTACGCGCTTTGGCGGGCTTACGAATTCGGATTGGCCCGAATCGCTTCGCGGTTCGGGCTCGGGCTTCGCGTGACCGCGTTTCTCCGCACGGTCCCGCCGCTTCTGATTTGGTTTCTCGTTTTCGCGCTCGCCGGATTTCGGCCCGGGCTCACCCGTCCGCTCGTGCTGGTCGGGGTTCGGTGGGTGGCCGTGCGATTTGGATTTCGGTTCGCACGCTTCGCGCCGATCGTTCTGGCGCTTGTTTTTGATGCCCTGCTTGGCTCTGGCTGGGGACCCGGAACTCTTCATTACGCGGCCGCGTGGTGGGGAGGTATTTTCGGATATGAGTGGGCACGTTCGCGGGACTACGGGAGTTTCCGGGCGCACGTCGCCCTGAGTATCGCGGCTTGGCTGGCGGTTTTGCCGCTCGACTTAGCCGACGGTCGGTTCGCCCCCGCGACCCCCTTTCTGAGTCTCCTCACGATCGAATTCCTCGTGCGCGGGGGATACCTGGCGTTTTTCGGCGCCGCCCTCGCAGTCGGATTCGGGAGTTCCGTGTGGGTGAGCCAAGCCCTCGAATGGGGAGCCTGGGCCCTCAATCGCGAGGTGGGGGTCCTCACCGGAATTCTCGTTCAGGGTGGATTTTTACGCCGAGTTCCCGATGAGTATGGGGGAAGCCTCGCGCTCGCAATGGGGTTCGCCGTATGCGTTTTGAGCCTGATTGGCCTTCCACGCTGCTTCCGGAGTCAGGCTAGGCGCGTCGAGTCATGAAATCGGTCGAAAATAGAGTATTAGATTCAGATAGTTAAGGAAAAAGTGAAGAAAAGTTATTCATATTTGCACTCCGAAGGTATTCCTGAGTAAAATAGTAGGGTAGGGGGATGAATGCGGGGATCGTTTGCTCGAAGTTCACTCGTGCTGCTCGTTCTGTCGCTCGGCGGCGGTGCAGGCGGACTCGCGTGCGCTCCGGCCGATGACACCACTTACCTCACCCAGTGCTCGCTTCCGGCGGACCAGTCGAAGACCATCACCGGTCGTTGGAGTTCGAACCCCGTCTACATTTCGTTCCGTGATGGCCAGTTCAATACCTACGAAATGGGCCTCATCATGGATGCGGCCGATACCTGGAACCAATTTTACGGCACCGTCGCCGGCTTCTCGATTTTCGATTACGGAACGCGCGGCTATCCGCGGGTCACCACTCGGGACAAGCCGATCAGTCTTTGTTCGAACTCGCTCATCAATGCGTCTGGCCAATTTACCGGCAGCGTGACGATTTACAAGCAAACGGCTTGGCCGACGACCTACGCCGCCGCCGCGATCGCGATCACGAGTAACTGCAGCACGACTTCGGCGCCGGTCGATAAGATGTACATCGCGATCATGGAGCTTAATTTCCAATACTTCTTCGCGAGTGGAAAGCCACTGCCCGATCTCACTTCGATTTTCACGCACGAGTTTGGTCACCTGCTCGGACTCGATCACAGCTGCGCGCAAACTTATGATGGCAACTCGAAGACCCATCCGCCGCTTTGTTCGTCGGCGGGGCTGAGCCAAGACTATTACGACGCCGTCATGTATCCCGTCGTGAACTTCAACGTCGACGGTACGGGTATGAAGCGCCGTTCGCTCCAGACGAACGACCAGGGTCGTGCGAACTGCCTTTACGGCGGGAATGCCTTGTAAGTAGGCCTAAGGGCTAAATGACGTTCTTCTTCCGAAGCAGGTCGATCGCCGCTTGGGACGCGTAGACCGAAGGCACGAAGTTAATGAACCCGGAGAGGTGCTTCATCAGCGTGTTTTCGCGGTCCACGAGTAGCGAAGGATTTCCGGAATGATCGACGATCTTCACCGATTCGCTCTCGGCGATCAGGCTCTTTCCGGCCTTTCCGCGGCCGAGTGATTTCCGGCTCTTCGTGAAGACGACATCTTTAATCGGGAGATCGACGAGGATCCACTCGCGACCGGTACCGTGCTTATCGATGACCGCCTGGATTTCCTTCACCTTCGAGTTCATCTGCCGAACGAGACGTTCCTTCTCTTCGGGAGCGTCCGGAATAATTCGGTGCTCGAAAGCCGGTAAGCGAATCGTCTTTGGCGCTTTCCGATACATGAGGCCTTCGATGAGTTCTTCCGTCTTCGGATCGCGGATGAGGCGCTTGAAGCGCACGTCCTGGAGCCGCTGCATGAAGTACATGTCGTTCCACCAGAAGAAGCGCTCGTCGTGCTCCTCGACCATCGTGAGAAGGTCGTGAAACTGGTACATGAGATCGTACTCGAGCATCGTCTTCGTCACGTGGGTCGACATGATGTCGAACTTCGCGGACGCCTGGTTTTTAATAACCTGCGAGTACCAAGAGAAGCGCGCGATCAAGAAATCTTCGACCGCGTGTTGGGCATTTTCGCGAACGCCGAAGGCCTTTTGGCCACCGCCGGCGTTAAAGGTCGCGAGATTCGCGAGGATGTACTCGCGGTCGAACTGCCCGTATTTCATGCCGGTGTAATGACCGTCGCGGAGGAGGTAATCCATCCGGTCGGCGTCGAGATCGGAATGCATGAGCTGGTTCGCGATGAGGTAAGGGGATTCGCCTTTAATGATCTTCGAGATCATCTGGACGTCGAAGCCGTACTCTTCGAGAATCTGGGTGAGCCCGTCTTTGTAGGGGGTGTTCTTGATGATGAAAGCGCCGAGGTGCTCGTGGTTGTTCACGAGTTCCTTCGCGGCCTTCATTTTTCCGCCCTTCATCTTCCGTTCCGGGCGCGAGGTGTTTCCGTGAGAGATATAGGCGTTTTCGACCGCGTGGGAGAAAGGGAAGGTTCCGAGGTCGTGGAGCATCGCCGCGATTCGCAGTGATTTATGGAGCATCGCCGCTTCCGAGCGGGAGCGCGGATTAAAGAGCTCGTCATCGGTAACGCCGATTCCGAGCGATCGGATCATCTGATCCATCGAGTGCATCACGCCGATCACGTGCGCGAAGCGATTGTGTTCCGCGCCCGGGAAAATATAGTTCGCGAAACCGAGCTGCTTAATCCAGCGGAGGCGCTGGAAAAACGGCGAGTTAATGATCTTCTCTTCCCACTCCGTGACCGGGATAAACCCGTACATCACGTCGAAGATCACCGCTTGCTTGTGCTTATGGGTTTTATTCGCCACTGTTCACGCTGCGGGCGACCGCGATCGGTTCGAAGTTCAGATCCCGGAAAAGATTCGTGATTTCATCACACGTCATTGTCTTCATCGACGTCTCGCCGTACTTCCGTACTGCGAAACCACCGGCCGCGATGTCGCGATCACCGGCGACGAGCGAGAACGGGATTTTCTGCATTTGCGCATCGCGGGTTTTAAGCCCCATCGATTCGTTACGGTCGTCGATGTCGACGCGAATGCCGCGGTTCCGAAGTTCCTGCGCGAAGTCGGCGACGTACTGCCGATTCTGGTCGGCGATCGGAACGAGCCGTGCTTGGATCGGGGCGAGCCAAAATGGGAACGCACCCGCGACGTGCTCGATGAGAATCCCGATAAAACGCTCGAGCGATCCGAAGACCGCGCGGTGAACCATGACCGGGCGGAGTGGAGTATTTTCTGCTGACGTGTACTCGAGTTTGAACCGTTCCGGCATCATGAAGTCGAGCTGGATCGTGCCGAGCTGGTGCTTCCGCTTCAGCGCATCTGAAACTCGAAAGTCGATTTTCGGGCCATAGAACGCGCCGTCCCCGGCGTTGATCACGTAAGGGCGTCCGAGAGCGTCGAGCACCTTGCGGAGGGCGCCTTCGGATTGGTCCCACATTTCGTCGGTGCCGAGCTTCTTTTCCGGGCGCGTGGAGAGGTTGATTTCGACGTCCGTGAAGCCGAAGAATTCGTACGTCTTTAAGATCATTTGAATGACCTTGCCGATTTCCGTTTCGATTTGTTCGGGCATGCAGAAGATGTGAGCATCGTCTTGGCAGAATGTCCGAACGCGCGTAAGTCCGGCAGTCACGCCCGATTTTTCGTAGCGGTGAAGGCGGCCGAAATCGGCGTAGCGAATCGGAAGTTCGCGGTACGACCGTTTCGCCGAACCGTAAATATAGGTGTGTCCGGGGCAGTTCATCGGTTTCACCGCGAACTCGCGTTCGTCGATGTTTGTGAAGTACATCGCGTCTTTATAGTTATCGTAGTGGCCGGACGTTTTCCAAAGTGCGACGTCCATGATCTGCGGCGTGATGACTTCGTCGTAGCCGTACGGAATATAGAGCTCGCGCATGTACTGGACGAGACGGTTATAGACGACCGTTCCTTTCGGGTGAAAGAAAGGCGAGGCGGGCGCTTCCGGGATGAAGGAGAAGAGGTCGAGCTCTTTTCCGAGTTTTCGGTGATCGCGCTTTTTCGCTTCTTCGAGCATCGCGAGGTGTTCTTCTAACTCGGCTTTCTTTTCGAAGAGAAGGCCGTAGATGCGGGTGAGCATCGGATTCGTTTCTTTGCCGCGCCAGTAGGCGCCGGCGATCGACATCAGCTTGTAACCGTTTCCGATGTCGCCCGCGCGCATGATGTGCGGACCCTTACAGAGATCGGCGAAGTCGCCTTCCGTAAAGAGAGTGACTTCGGTTTCGCCCGCCATTTGGAGCGCTTTAATGATCTCGACCTTGTAGGTCTGACCTTCGGACTGGAACTTCGAAATCGCTTCACCGATGGGGAGCGCGGATTTCACGAGTTGGGAATTCGCCTTCGTGAGTTTCTTCATCTCGGCTTCGATCTTCGCCAGGTCCTCGGGCACGAGCTTTACGTCGCCGAGATCCATGTCGTAGTAAAATCCGTTTTCAATCGTCGGCCCGATGCCAAACTTCGCGTGGGGGTAGAGGTTTTTCACGGCGTGAGCCATGACGTGCGCCGCGGAATGGCGCATGCGTTCTACTTTGGAAGTGATCTGGGGTTCGATGAAATCGGCAACGCCGGCGTTCTGGCTCATAGCGGTCAAGGCTACTGAAAGGGCGGCCCTTTTTCCAGCAAGACCCGTGATTTGGCCGCCGAATTGCTTCTCTCGAGTGAAATAGGGAGATCGGTGATGGAAGTTTCTAAAATGCAGTTCGGGGTTTTGTTTCTGCTGCTTTCGGGGGCGCTGCTTGCGGGGTGTCAAGCCGAGGACGTGCGCTTTAAGATCAGCGATCAGCGGGTGCCCGAACAAGTCGGTCTGCGCATCGAGTGGCTTCGGGATTTCGGAAGTGCCGCCAGCCTCGCTTCCCAGCCGACGAATCTGGGTCGATTTTATCGCGAGCAAGGGGAGCTCGATTTTCGTTACTTCCGGGTGACGAACACCTCGAACGAAAGTCGAGAGGTCTATCCGTCGGTCGCGGGTGCGGAAGCGGGACTCGCTTTGAACCAGTTTTTTCAGGGACTCTGTCCGAGGGATTCCTACGACTGCCCGATTCCTATGACCGGACCCTTTCCGTCAGACGAGGAAACGACTTCGGCCTACCGTTCGGAGTTCGAGATTCGGGGTGTAGATTTCGTCTTTGATTCGGGTGGGCGTGAGCCGATCACGACCGAGACCGGAAATCCGAAACCGATCATGATCCGGGCGGGTGAATCGGCGGTGGTCCAGCTTCGGCTTGGGCTTCGTTCTGGATTCCCCCTTCGCTCGAGCGCTCCCGTCGAGGGCGGGATGCCGCCCGGGCAGGGATTTTTCCCCGCGGATCTCCGCTATAATCCACTCACGCGATTCGAACGGACGGAGTGGTTACTCGGAGTTCGGGTCGAAGGCGGACCTGAAATCACACTCCTCGATCGAAATCCGGTGACCGACGAGCTGAATCCGATTTATTTCGATAGGCCGACGGCGTCCCTTTCGATCTTCACCGGAAATTGGGCCGCGAGTAGGGGCTCCTTTCCCCCCACCCGGGTCGCCGAGACCATAAACGGCTTAGCGGAACAGAAGTAAATATGAGAGGAGTCGGGCCCATGTCCGACTCCCGTTCCATTCGCCCCGCGACTCCCGACGACCTCGACGGAATTCTCGCGATCGAAGGGCGCGCCCACCTCGCGCCATGGACGCGGGCGAACTTCGAAGGGGAGTTTCAGAAACCCTATTCGACGACTTGGGTGCTCACCGACGACGAAACCGATTCGGTGATTTTCGGATACGCGACTTTTTGGGTGATGGGCGATTCGGTAGAAATCTTAAATATTGCGATCGATGATCCGCATCGAGGTTTGGGATTTGCGAAATTAATTCTGCAGCACGTCATTCGGGAAGGCGTGAAGCAGGAAGCAAAGCTCCTGATCCTCGACGTCCGGAAATCAAATCTTCCGGCGGTCGGACTTTACCAGCGGGCCGGGTTCGACATCACCCAGTACCGAAAGGCTTTTTACTCAAACGGGGAAGACGCCTACCACATGACGCTCGCGCTCGACGGGGCTTCCGTCGACTTTTGAAGCGTGGAAATCAGAGCAGTTCGCTCTGGATGCGCCGCGTTTTAATTTTGACGGGCGCTAGGACCGCGCGCTAACCGCATTTTACTCACATGAAGTTTGTTCGTCTGACGTGTCTTTGGGGTGCGATCTTATTCGGCCTCAGTTTCGGAGCATCGACCGTGGCGCCCTTTGGGATGTCGGCGGAACCGCGCATCAGTTATTTGATGGGTGATTCGATGATCTATCCTACCTTCCGCTTTTACCGAGGCGGCGCCTATGCGTCCGTGACGGAGTCGACCCTTTCCCAGATTTTCACGGACCGCCTGCTCGGCACGGCGGTCGATGGCGAACTCCCGAGGCGGCTCGCAAGCCACCTCTATCGCTTGTGCATCCTGAACCGGATGGACCCGGCCTTCGTCCTTTCCGTGATCCAGGTCGAATCCCACTTTCGGACGGACGCCGTGAGTTCGGCCGGCGCGATCGGGCTCATGCAGCTGATGCCGGCGACGGCTCGAAAAGTCGGCGCTCGGCACGTCACGAAGGCCGCCCTCCAAGATCCGTTTCTGAACCTCGAACTCGGGGTGACGTACCTCCGGACCCTCCGCGATCGCTATTCGGGGCTCTCCGCGTATTACCCACTCGCCGCGTACAACCTCGGGCCGCACCGCCTGGACGCCCTTCGCGCGAAGCCGACGTTTAAGCCGGAGAAGACCCTCCGCTATTACCAAGAAATCATGCGAGGAGTGGGGGATTGGCGCCGGTACGGGTCCCAGGCTTTAGGTGAAGTATCGACTATCCCGCGTGCTCGGTCCGCGCTAAAAGCGAAACCGGATGTCGAACTCAAAACCCTCGTCAAACTCGTTAACTCCGCCTAACGGAAAAACGCTGAGCGTCGTTCTGCTTTCGGGCGGTCTCGACTCGTCGGCGAACCTCGCCATCGCGGCCGAGACCGACACCGTGGTGCTCGCCCTTCACCTCGACTACGGCCAGCGCGCGGCGGTTCCCGAGTGGCGCGCGTCTCGCGCGATCGCCGAATACTACGGCGTGAAGGTCGAGCGGATCGAGATCCCTTGGTTAGGACGCTTAGGCGGTTCGAGTCTGACCGATCAGTCGCGCGACATCCCGGAACTTCGGGCGAACGAACTCGATACCCTATCGAAAATTACGGAATCTGCTCGTTCCGTGTGGGTCCCCAACCGAAACGGCGTGCTCCTGAACATCGCCGCCGCCTATGCCGAACGCTTTCGCGCGAAACGCGTCGTCGTCGGTTTCAATCGCGAAGAAGCGACGACCTTTCCGGATAACTCTCAGGCGTTTTTGGATCAGACCACGCGCGCGTTTTCCTACTCGACGATGACCGGCGTCGAGGTGCATTGCTACACGACTGCGATGGACAAGACGGAGATCGTGACTCGGCTGAAAACACTTTCGCGTCCATTTCCGCACGCGCTCGTTTGGAGCTGCTACCATGCGGGGGCCGAACCCTGTGGTCGGTGTGAGTCCTGCGGACGGCACGACCGCGCGCTTCGGGCGGCGGGAGTGATGGAATGATTTTAAAAGGCCGGAGAAACTCTATGAGCTTCGCGTGTCTTTTAGCGAGTCTCCTTTTTGCGGCATGTTCCTCACCCGCAGTCACTCGCGCGCCGACCGCGGAGCTGGACGCATTCGTCGCGAAAGCGTCGCAGGCGACGACGATTTCTGAACGGTGGCACCTCGCCACAGATGCTAGGCTTAACGCAGGCCTCGGAATTGGCTATTTCGGAGTGTTCTCCGAAGGAGGTGTCGTTTCTGTCGCCGCGTCGGGGAAGCGCACGATCGAGCCGGTAAAAACCTTTGGCGAGAAGGACCTCCTCGAACTTGGATCAGTAACGAAAAACTTTACGGGAATTTTAATTCACCTCGCCGTGAACGAAGGAAAGCTTCGACTCGATACGAAGCTTTCGGAAATACTTCCGTCGCTCGAAGGAACCGAAGCGGGAGGAGCTACGATTCTCGAACTAGGATTGCACCGTTCGGGTCTTCCGCGTGAACCGAAAGGGATCACGATTCCGAATCCGGCGAACCCTCGGCATCACTTGAATCGAGATGAGGTGCTCGCCGCGCTAGCGAAGGTGAAACTAGCGGTGATTCCGACTGGAAAGACGGAACATGACCGAGTCTATTCGAACTGGGGTTACCTGGCCCTCGGCATGGTCATCGAGAAGGTTTTCGGTCGTTCCTATAAGGACCTCGTCGAAAACCGAGTCCTCTTTCCACTCGGAATGCGGGACAGCGGCGTGGACCGGAAAACGCGCAAGCACGGGAAATGGATTGCGAAGGCATCCCCAGGTTTCGCGCTCGACGGAAGTTCACTTCCGCTTCGGGACTACGACTCATTCGCCGCCGCCACGGGCGGCGTCGAATCGAATTCGGTCGACATGAAAAAATACCTCGCAGCCGTAGGTAATCCATCGGCTTTCGCACCCGCGAAACTCGCAAAAGCGATGCTCGACGGAATGAATTCGGGGATCGGCTGGGATTCCGATCCCGGAAACCCCCTCCTTTGGAAAAACGGAGCGACGAGTGCGCACACGGCCATTCTGATCTTCGACCGGACTACCGCAAAGGGCATCTTCGTCGGATCGAACTCGATGGTGAGTCCGGACGAACTCGGATGGTTCGCAGTCGGGACTCGCCCTGCGGACAATCTCTTGATGCTCACTTTTCCAAAGCGAGTTCCGTCTGCCGACGAGATTACTCGATTAAAGGGCATCTTCATTCCACCGGCTCCGATTCCGGCTGGCCAACCGCTGCTTCGTCGTGTCGATATTTCCGAAAATCTCGGACACCTGGTCGCGCACTACGCTTATGACGTTCTGCCCACGGGCGCGCTCCTTATCCCGGACGCGGACGCCGATCTTTGGAGCGTCGTCGACGGAATGGCGAACGTCGATAAAATCCGAGTCACGAATGCGGGTATTAATGCCACGACGTTCGTCTATAGTGAGCGCGCGACTTTCGCCGAGCTGAAGAAGATATCGAATGAACCGGAAAAATATCCGGCGCTCGAGGAGTAAGGATCAATATGCGAGTTACTACGAGGTTCATCGAAAAAGAAATGCCGTACACCGGCCCCGAGCTTCGACCGCATTTCATTCTCGAGAAATTTAAGGTCCAGGGCTCCGCGGTCACTGCATTCATCGGTCCGTGCGAAGTGAAGACCGAGCACCTCGTCGACTGGGAAGATCGCCTCGCGAACGACTTCATTCGTTCGAAGCTCATGATTCACTTCCTCGGCGAGTTTTTCGGAATTTCGCTCGCCGAAGGGGTGCTCTACCAGCGGCTCTTCATGGCGATCGCCGGCCAGGAAATTGCGCGCGTGACCGGAAAAGTCATCACTCGTACGGGAGACGATCTGTTCTGGAACGATGGAAAGGACGACCGAAAGCTTTCGGTCTCGATCGTGACCGCGTCGCCGGTCTCTCGGCTGCTCCACGCAGGAATTAACCTCGACGCGACCGGCGCGCCGGTAAAGGCGGCGGGGCTCTTTGATCTCGGCATTGGCGCAGTGCAAGACCTTGGTCCAGTGAAGGACTTAATCGCCCGTATTCTCGCGACATTCGCCGAGGAGGCGGAGGGGATTGAGTGGGCTTGCGCCAAGGTTCGGCCCGTGGTGTAAACCGTCGGTAGAAGGATCGCAGCGCAGCGATCTGGACTGAACGAGGCTATTTACCACTTATGACATTCCTCAACGCACCCGAATATATCCGTAATCTCGCTCCCTATGTCCCGGGCAAGCCGATCGAAGAGACCCAGCGCGAATTCAAAATTAAGCACGTTGTAAAGCTCGCCTCGAACGAGAATCCACTCGGGCCGAGCCCGAAGGCGCTGAAGCTCCTCCGAAAAAAGATCCTCGACCTTCATCGCTATCCCGACGCTTCCGCGTTTCATCTGAAGCTCGCTTTGGCGGAGCAGCTGAAAATTCCGGCGAATGAGATCATCATCGGGAACGGTTCGAACGAAGTGATCGACATGCTCATCCGGGCCTATTGTATCCCGGGGGACTCGATCGTGACCTCGAAGGCTGCGTTCCTCGCGTATCGGATTTGCGCCCAGATCCAAGGCGTCTCGACTCTCGAGACCGCGCTCGATGAAGACCTCCGCACCGATCTAAAGGCGATGGCCGAAGGTGTCCGCACGAACGACCGCGTGAAAATGGTTTTCCTCGCGAATCCGAATAATCCGACCGGCACCTACAACACGACGACCGAAGTGAAGGCGTTCCTGAAGGAAATGGCGAAGATCCGCGACGGCTCCGTGCTCGTCGTGCTTGATTACGCTTACTGGGAATACGTGACCGCGAAGGACCTTCCGGATCCGATGAACCTACGGAAGGAGTATCCGAACCTGATGGTGCTCCGTACGTTCTCGAAGATTCACGGGTTGGCCGGACTTCGCATCGGTTATGGAGTCGCTCCGCGCGAAATCATCGGAAACGTCGAGAAAATCCGCCAACCGTTCAACCTGAATTCGCCGGCGCTCGCCGCCGCGGTCGAATCCCTGAAGGACATCGCCCATCAGCGCCGTTCGAAGAAGGTGAACGAAATGGGAATGAAGCTTTGGACAAAAGAGCTCACCCGAATGGGAATT
>JBBQMV010000010.1:0-19861 GCA_038329315.1 Bdellovibrionia bacterium
ACTGAGGTGCGGAACCGACGATCAAAATCGTGTTCGCGTTCGTAAGCTTTTTCACCGCGTCGACGTCGACTCGGAAATCGGCCTTCAGCGGAGCCTTCACGATTTTCACGTCTAAATAATGAGCGGCCTTATCGAAGGCGGGGTGAATCGAAACCGGAACGACCATTTCGGGTTTGGTGATCTGCGGCTGAAGGTCGCGCGCACGATCGCGATAGGTCTTGACCGCCATCAGAATCGACTCGGTCCCGCCGGAGGTCATCGTACCCGCGGCATCTGCTCCGCCGCCGAGAAGATTCGCGGCCATCGAAACGACTTCGGCTTCCATCTTCTGGAGGCTCGGGAATGCCGAAGGGTTCAGTCCGTTTTGGTGAAAATAAATCGAGTAAGCCTTCTTCAGAAACTCGGTGTGCTCATCGTTCGCGTGGTAAACGAGGCTGAACGTACGGCCTTCATGCCAGTTCGTGTCCCGGTCATGACCGGCCTGAAGCTCTTTTAGGATCTGTTCGCGAGGAGTGCCTTTTTTCGGGAGTACGACTTTATTGTTCGCCATAGGCTTTAAGCCTAGCGCGTGCGGTAGAAACTCGAAAGTGTCAAAAAACAGCCTGCATTTAAGACATGCCAAGCCGCATGGCCGGAAAACCAGTGTCGATCCGGCGAACAAACTAAACCGGAATAGTCGAGAATCCAAAAGACGAAAGCGACTCCAAAAAGGGCGAGAGTCAGACCCAGTTTTCGATAGTTCCCGACCGTCCCCATGCGTCGATCCCGGACGAGCTGGAGCCCTTCGAGCCAGAGCGCAACCACGACGAATGCGCCGAAAACGAGGAGGCGCTCGGTCTTCACCGTGCCGAGGAGTAAGAGGAGTGCGCCCGCGAAGAGGATCGAGCCGAGCGCGATCGGCGAATGCCCCTTCATCCAGCCGAGGCGGCGGAGTGCTTGGATGACCATTTCGATTCCGAGAAAATTCATGGCCGCGAGATCGGCGGTTTCGAAAACGTAGGTGTAGGAAGCGTGGAAAAGCGAAGAGCAAATCGCGACGAAAACCGCGTAAAGCCCAAAGCGCGTTTCGATGTTCGCAAGTCCGCGAGGCGCCTCCGCTCGAAGGCCCCGTACGAGAAGCCAAAGCCCGACGAGGAGATACGGAATATTCGACCAGGTTTCGGCGGGAGCCACGATTCGTTCGCAGGCGTGCGCCTCGCAGAAATGCAGGGTGGCGGGTGCCCACTTCGCCCACGGACAGTCCTGCAGATTTCCGATCAATTCGAGAAGGTCGTTCATGTTTTGCTTCCTTTCGAATATCCTGAAGCCACTCCTATGGAAACGCTTTTCCCGCTGATGATCATCGTCTTCCTCTCGAATATCACCGAAGCCTGCGCGGGATTCGGGGCGACGATCCTCGCGATCATCTTCGGAGCCCAGTACTTTTCGATCGAGGACCTCATTCCGATTCTCGTGCCGCTGAACCTCCTCCTCAGTTTGACGATCGTCGTTCGCTACTACGCAGAAATCGATCGGCGTGCGCTCGTTTCCCGAATTCTTCCGATCACCGGGATCGGGATGCCGATCGGGATCGCAATTTTCCAGTATGCCCCTTCGCGGGCTCTGAAAATCGCGTTCGGCATGATCGTCGTGCTCCTCGGCCTTTTCGAACTCACGACCGAGGCGCTGGCGCGGAAGAGTGGAAAACGCGCCGCGAGTCGCAAGCTCCCGACTTGGCAAGGCGTCCTTTTCTTACTCGGCGGAGGAATCATGCAGGGCCTTTACGCCTCGGGCGGGCCGTTCGTCGTCTACTACGCGTCTCGCGAAATCGCGGATAAACGAAAATTTCGGACGACGCTCGCACTCCTCTGGTTAATCTTAAACGCGGTGCTCGTGAGTTCCCTTTTTCTCACCGGGAAACTCACCCGATTCACGCTCACCTATTCGCTTTACTTGCTCCCCGCGGTCCTCCTCGGCATGTTCGTCGGGATGAAGGTCCACGACCGGGTCAGCGAAACCACATTCCGGCGCCTGGTGTACGCACTCCTCGTTTTAGCGGGGTCTAGCCTCGCTTATCGAACCGCGGTAATGGGTTAGAGTGTCTGGAGCTTTGATGAAAGGGTTTCCACCTCCATGATTCATATCCGTAAGTCCGCTGAACGTGGTCAAGCCGATCACGGCTGGCTTAAAGCAAAACATTCTTTTTCCTTCGGCGATTATTACGATCCTGATCATATGGGTTACCGCGTTCTGCGCGTGATTAACGAGGACCGCGTGAAAGAGTCGAACGGTTTCGGCACCCATCCCCACAAGGATATGGAGATCATCACCTATATTCTCGAAGGCGCGCTCGAGCATAAAGACTCGATGGGCACCGGGTCGATCATCAAATCCGGCGACGTTCAGTACATGAGCGCCGGAAGCGGGGTTCTGCACTCCGAATATAATCCTTCTGACAAACAGGGCGTTCACCTTCTCCAAATCTGGATCCTTCCGGACGAGAAGTCCGCGAAACCTCGTTACGCGCAGAAGAGTTTCTCGGATGCCGAGAAAAAGGGAAAAATGAAGCTCGTCGTGTCGAAGGAAGGCGAAGCCGATTCGATCGCAGTTCGCCAGGACATGAAACTCTACGCGAGCGTTCTCGACGAAGGTCAGTCGACGTCACTGCCGCTGAAACCGGGCCGTCACGCCTGGATCCAAGTCGCGCGTGGTTCGGTCGAAGTAAATGGGGAGCGGCTTGAGCAAGGCGACGGCGCTGCGATCGACGACGAAAAGGATCTCGCGTTCACCGGAAAAAGTGCGGGCGCGGAATTTCTCGTCTTTGACTTGCCTTAAAGAATTGCGAGGAAAGCCTCCGTTCTCGGATGCTCCGGTATCGATGTCGTCGAAATCGTGACGGTCGACCCTCGCCTCGAGAAGGGTTAGAATCGGAGGACGATGAAAAAACAGGCCGTTCTCGCGCTCCTTGTCCTTACCGGTTGTGCCCACCCCTACACACTCGATCCGCTCGGCGGGAAGCCCGAGGAGCTGAACGGAATCTTGCTTTCGTCGCTCACGCTGCCGAACTGTGTATTGCAGGCGGGATACGAGTACTCGACCCCGAAGGAGATGCTCGTAAAAATTCGGGTCATGAACAAAGAGAAGACCGCGTTCGAAGTCGACTACAGCGCCTTCACGATGAACGGACCGAAAGAGACGGTGAAAGCCCTCTCCATCGCCGCGTCTGATCCGGAGAAATATCTGAAGGAACTGAAGGCGGAGGCAGATCTCCTCGATTCCCGCACTCAGATGGGGTCTTTCCAGGGCGTCGAAGAACTCGGCGCGCTGAATGGCAAAACATCAGACACCCAGATCGACGCTGCGAAAGACGCCTACAAGCGGAAGGTGAACGAAGCCGAGGCGGCTCGTCAGCAAGCCGTGGGCATACGGAAACGGATCGCGCTCATCGAACCCGCCGCGCTTCGGAAGACGAACGTGAAATCCGGCGAATCCGCCGAAGGCGCCCTCGTTTTCAAAGCCGACTTCGGCGAAACCGGTGTCGTGACGATCGAGTCGGCGATTCCGGCTTGTACCGGCAAGATCCAGTTCATGCTAAAGAAGTAACCGGGGTCAGCGTCGGGTTTCTGCCTTAACCCATTGTATTTATTGGGTTTATTATAAGCATGACATTGGTGACACAGTGCGTTATCTTCTGGGCCGTGATTCTTCTCCCTAGGAATTCCTATAACCGCTTAGCCCGTGCTGCCGTCATCGTCGCGATTTTTTTCGCGGCCGTGGGCTGCCGACCACAGCACGTTCGTCCGCTAGCTGCCTCGCCCGACTCGGCCTCCAACCCGGGTACCGCGGGGGCGAATTCCGTAAAAGGTGCTCCTTCGAATACGAAATTCGGCGACGACAACGGCGCTCCTACGACTCCACAAGAAATTCGTGAAGAAAAGGCCGCCGTCGCGGTGATGGATAAATTACCAGACGAAGAGAACATGTCGAAAGATCAGATGGAAAAACTGATCGACGACGCCAAAAAAGATATTCCGCTCGATAATGTTCCGATCGAGCCCGTTACGGATACTCCAGCGGTCGCCGAACCGAATGTCGAGCCATCGTCGACTCCTTCCATTACGCCTTCCCCAGTTCCTTCGAACGCTCCGGGTCTTTTGACGGACAAAACTCCGAAGGCGGCCCCACCGACTCACTCCGAGGTTTGGCCAGCACCGAAGCCTTCTTCGGTTCCGATCGCACCCGTGACTTCGCCATCGCCCATTCCACCGGCGAAGCCGGTTACACCTCCGGTAAAGAAACCACCCGTTACGAAGCCATCGCCCATTCCTTCGGTGATTCCGAATCCACCCGTCGACACCGATAACGGCGTCGATGCGGACGATGCGACTTATAATGAGAGCTATACCGGTCCGAAGACCGTGGTCGATCACCCGATGTCCTCACCCGACTATCAGCTCAGCGAAATTGCCGCGAAGCTTGGCATGATGACGCCAAAGAAGAGTTACCTCGCTCTTCAGAAGTCGCTCATGGGAAGCAGCCTGCGTTCCTGTAATTTCTTCGTCGACGCCGCTCTGATCGAGGCGAACCTCGCGACCTCGAATAGCTTCCCAAACCTTCAAGCCGCAGCCTTCGACACGAAGTACTTCGTACCGAAGGGCTGGAAGCGCGTCACGTTGGCCCAACTGAAGCAGGCCTTCAAAGATCACAAGACTTTCGACGCCGCGATTCAGCGGGACGCACCGCCCGGAAAAGCCCATGGACATGTCGCGATTGCGATCGGTTTAAATACGGCCGGAAACGTGATGATCGCCGAAGCCTCATACATGACGGAATCAAATCGAATCTCCGTGTACAACGATGCTTCGCTGAACTCGAAGTTTAAGATCTACGTTCGTTCCGCCGAAGCGCTCTAAACCGACTTTTCCGCGAGTACGATTTGGCGTTCGACGGCTTCGATGCCGGTTCCGCCTTCGCTCTTCCGAGCCTTCATCGCTGCGTAGTGCGAGAGGAGCGGGATCACTTCGGCCGCAAAGTCCGGATGAATCGTCTGGAGTTCGGCGAGAGTGAGGTCTTCGATCGCCTTCTTCTTTTCGGTGCAGAACTTTACGGTCTTCCCAGAAATTTCGTGGGCTTGGCGGAACGGCATTCCCTTCGCGGCCAAGTAGTCCGCGATCTCGGTCGCGTTCGAGAAGTCGCCCTTGAGCGAGGCTTTCATGCGATCGGCATTAAACTTCGCGGTCGAGAGCATGAGCCGCATCAGGCGAACCGACGCGAGCGCGGTATCGACGCCCTCGAAGAGGAAGGTCTTATCTTCCTGAAGGTCGCGGTTATAGGAAAGCGGTAGCGCCTTCAACATCGTGAGCGCGCCCATAAGCGCGCCGTAAACCCGACCGGTTTTTCCACGAATGAGTTCGGCGACGTCCGGATTTTTCTTTTGGGGCATGATCGACGAGCCGGTGGTGACCGAATCATCGAGGCGGACATAGCCGAATTCCGGAGTCGACCAGATGATGAGTTCTTCCGAAAAACGCGAAAGATGCATCATAATGAGCGAGGCCGCCGAAAGGAACTCGACGACATAATCGCGATCCGAAACGGAATCGAGCGAGTTTTCCGTCGGCGCATCGAAGCCAAGGAGGACCGATGTTTTCTGACGGTTAATCGGGAAAGTCGTACCGGCGAGTGCGGCCGAGCCGAGGGGCATGCGGTTCACGCGCTTCACGAGATCCGTGAGGCGTTCTCGGTCGCGTGAAAACATCCAGAAGTACGCGAGCAGGTGATGGGCGAGCGAAACGGGCTGCGCGTGCTGAAGGTGGGTCATGCCCGGAAGGATCGTTTCCTTCTCCTTCTTCGCAGCCGAGAGCAGCCATTCCTGGGTGAGCTTCAACTCACGATTAAAATCGACGATCTTAGCGCGGAGATAAAGTCGCGTATCGGTAGCGACCTGGTCATTCCGCGAGCGAGCGGTGTGGAGCTTCCCCGCGACGGCGCCGATTTCGTCGGTGAGAAAACGTTCGATTTCGGAGTGAACGTCTTCGGCGTCGGGATTAAAAACGAGTTTTCCGGCGCGAATTCCTTCGCCGACTTTTTGGAGTCCGGCGATGATCGTTTCTGCCTCGGATTTCGGAAGAATTCCTTCACCGCCGAGCATGGTGGCGTGTGCGATGGAGCCGACGATGTCGACTTCCCACATGCGTTCGTCGATGGCCATCGAGGCGGTGAAGACTTCGACCTGCTTGTCCGTCTCTTTTTCGAAAGCGCCGCCCCAAAGTTTAGCCATGGAATTCAGTCCTGAAATTTAAAAGGTGAAAAGCAAAACGGGGACGAGGGCGTTTTGCCCGCGTCCCCGTTTCAGAATATTACATCTTCTTCGCGAGGTGAAAGAACATCCGCTGCTGGAGCCCGAAGTTCTTTACCATTCCGGTCGACTCGCGCTGGTCGAACGTCGTCGTATCGAAAGACGCGAGGTCTTCCGAGTAAAGCGCCCAAGGAGATTCGCGGCCGATGACCGCGAGATTTCCCTTATAGAGCCGCATCGAGACCGTACCGGTCACGCGCTTTTGGGTGTTGTTGATGAAGGCTTCGAGGTCGTCCTTAAACGGGTCCCACCAGAGGCCTTGGTAAGCGATTTCACCCCACTGGGCGTCGACCTTTTCCTTAAAGCGAATTTCGTCGCGCGTCAGCACGAGGGCTTCGAGGGCTTTGTGGGCCGTAAGGATAAGCGTCGAACCTGGGCACTCATAGTTCTCGCGAACTTTGAGGCCGAGCATCCGGTCTTCCATCACGTCGATGCGGCCGATGGCGTTCGTGCCGGCATAGTGGTTCGCCTTCGCGACGAGCTTCGCCGGAGCAAGCGCTTCGCCGTTAATGGAGACGGGAACTCCGCCCTTGAACTCCATTTTCAGCTCATTGACGACGTCAGGAGCGTTCTTCGGCGACTTGATCCATTGGAAAATCTCTTCCGGTGGAGCGTAGTTCGGCTCTTCGAGGCGTCCGCCTTCGATCGAGCGACCCCAGAGATTTTCGTCGATGGACCAGATCTTGTCGATCGATTGCTGAATCGGCACGCCCTTCTTCTTGGCGTATTCGATTTCCCAAGTACGGGTCAGGTTCTTCTCGCGGATCGGAGCGTGAATGATCGCTTCCGGCATCAGCGCGCGAATTCCGTATTCGATGCGGAACTGATCGTTCCCTTTACCCGTACATCCGTGAGCGAATGCCGTAGCGCCGATTTTCATCGCGACTTCGACGGCCTTCGCGGCGATGAGCGGACGGGCGATCGACGTCGAGAGCGGATAACCTTCGTACATCGCGTTCGCCTTCACCGCGCGGAAGCAGTACTCGGCCGCGAATTCTTCCTTCGCGTCGACGGTGTAGTGTTCGGTGCCCATGATCTTCGCCTTTTCGGCGGCTTGAGCGATGTCTTCAGCAGGTTGGCCGACATCGACCGTGACGGTAACGACGTGATCGTAGCCATATTCCTCTTTCATCATCGGGATGCAGATCGAGGTATCGAGGCCTCCGGAGTAAACGAGAACGACGGTCTTCTTAGAATTGGAGTTTGTCATGCCCTCTACTTATGCATAATAATTCACTTATGCAACGGGTAATCGTTGACAGACGGCAAATATGCGCATAATTACTCATTATAGTGCATAATTATGAGCAAGCCATGCACCGAAAAAGGGAACGAAATTGAAGGGTTTTTCAGGCTCTCCACATCAGGTCGGAATCGTCGGCGCCCGGGGTTACTCGGGACTCGAACTTGCGCGCCTGCTGATCGCTCACCCGGCGACGAAGCTTGCCGCCTGTTTTGCGACCGATCCGGCCGCGTTCCGACTTGGGAATGAGATCTTCGCCCCGGAAGCCGATGCCGTCCCTACCCTCGCGATGAGCGCACTCGGCGCGGCTGACCTCGCGAAGTCTTTCCACACGATTTTTCTCGCCACTCCGGCCGAGGTCTCCCTCGAACTCGCCCCGAAGCTCGTTGCGAAGGGCGTGAACGTCATCGACCTTTCCGGCGCATTCCGGTTGGCCGCCTCGGAATATCCGAAATGGTACGGCTTCGAACACACCGCCCCCTCAGCGCTCGCGTCGGCCCAGTACGGACTCGTTCCGTTCGCAAAGCCTTTCGTGAAGGAAGCCGGCCTTGGTGTCCTCGTATCGAATCCGGGCTGCTATGTTACTTCGGTGCTCATGGCGCTCATCCCACTCCTGAAAAACGGGGTGATCCACTCCGATTCGATCGTCATCGACGCGAAATCGGGAACGACCGGCGGCGGGAAGAAGGCGGCGGAAGGACTTCTCTTTTCCGAAGTCGATGGCGAGTGTCTTCCGTATAAAATCGGCAAGCACCAGCACTTCCCGGAAATTGTAAAGTATCTATCCACGTTCGCTGGAGCGAATGTGCTGCCTTTCTTCTCGACTTCGCTTCTCCCGACTCCGCGCGGGATTATCGCGAGCATCTTCGTGACTTTGGCATCGGGTAAAACCGAAGCCGACGTCGCCGCGGCTTTTGCGGAAGCGTACGCCGATTACCCACTTGCGAAAGTATCGACGCTCGCCGCGACTCCGAAGATCGCGATGCTGAAGCAAGTCGTCGGCAAGAACTCCGTTCACATCGGCTACACGGTCGATGGTTCGAAGCTCTACCTCTATTCGTTAATCGACAACCTTTTGA
The DNA here is from genome assembly GCA_038329315.1 of Bdellovibrionia bacterium. Classification (GTDB taxonomy): domain Bacteria; phylum Bdellovibrionota; class UBA1018; order UBA1018; family UBA1018; genus JACMQW01. Next base: position 8,660 of record JBBQMV010000010.1, read on the forward strand.
AGGGCGCAGCCTCCCAAGCGGTCGAGAACTTCAACCGAATCGTCGACCTTCCGGTCGCGATGGGACTCACCCCTTTTACGGACCGCAGTACCTTCGCGGGCCTACGGCCCGACTCCGACCCATTTCCGTCAGGTGTTTCTAAGCAGCAGGAGAATACGTAAAGATGACTACTGGACCAGGCATTTCGAGAACCCCTCTCCCTAAAGGCTTTAAGGCCGGTGGCGTGAATTCCGGGGTTCGCCGTTATCGTCCGGACTACGGCGTGATCCTTTCCGAAGTGGAAGCGGTCGGCGCCGGCGTGTTCACTAAAAATGAATGTAAAGCGGCTCCCGTGCAATACTGCATGGGTCTCCTGCCTTCGAAACACGTGCGCGCAATCGTCACGAATTCGGGCCAAGCCAACGCGGCAACCGGCCAAGAAGGCCGGGACAAGAACTGGCGCATGGCGCTCTCCGTGGCGAAAACCATCGGATGCCTCCCGCACCAAGTCCTTACCGCCTCGACCGGTGTCATCGGTAAGCAAATGGAGATCGAGAAGCTCGAAGCTGCGTCGGCCGAACTCGTCGAAAAAGCTTCAGAATACGCGGAACTTTTCGCGCTCTCGATTCTAACGACCGATCTCGTGCCGAAGACAATCACGACCGAGGTCACCCTTTCGGGCGGCAAGTGCCGCATTACCGGGATCTGCAAAGGCTCCGGGATGATTCACCCGAATATGGCGACCATGCTCGGCTACATCCTGACCGACGTCGAACTCACCATGGACGTGGCCCAAGACTTCGTGCGGAAGGCGGCCGACGTCTCCTTCAACATGATCTCGGTCGACGGAGACTCCTCGACGAACGACTGCGTTTTCCTACTCGCGAACGGCGCCTCCGGCGTAAAGCTGAAGGACGACGAGGACTACCGCACGTTCCAAGAAGCGCTCTTCGCGCTCTCGAAACTGCTCGCTCAGTCGATCGCCCGCGACGGTGAAGGCGCTTCGAAACTCATCGAAGTCGCGGTCACCGGCTGCCACAATCTCGAACTTGCTCGGAAAGCCGCGCGGGGCGTGACCGTCAGTCCACTCGTGAAAGCTGCCATCCACGGCGAAGACCCGAACTGGGGACGTATCCTGGCACGCCTCGGCGCCGAAGGCGTCCCGGCTTCGAGCCTCGACCAAATGAAGCTCACGATTCAGGACCACGTTCTGTTTAAGAACGGCGCCCCGGTCGAATTCGACAAGACGACTGTTCGTTCCGCGCTTCGGGCCGACACGATTCACATCCAGATCGATCTGAATTCGGGTCACGAAGCGGCGACGGCTTGGGGTTGCGACCTTTCGAAGCGTTACGTCGAAATTAATACTGATTATAATTGAAAGCTTCGCCGAGGGTCGTCGGAGCTAAAGGCTAACTGAGATGTCCAATCCAGATATTTTACAAACAGTAAAAAGCGCGCTCGGCTACGTGAAGAAATTCTCGGGCACGAGCGTGCTCATTAAACTCGGCGGTGCCGCGCTCGAAGACCAAAGTCTAGTCGCGGCGCTTTGCGAAGATCTTTCGCTCATCCGCGGCGCGGGCGTAAATGTCGTTCTTGTCCATGGTGGCGGACCTTCGATCAATCGCGAACTTGAACGTCGCGGGATCAAATGGACCTTCGTCGACGGTCTTCGCGTGACGACTCCGGAGATGATGGAAGTCATCGAGATGGTTCTCTGTGGAACGGTGAATCGCCGGATCGTTCGCACCTTGAATAAATCCGCAGTCCGCGCGATCGGACTTTCAGGCTCGGACGCGCGAACCCTGTTTTGTAAACCGATGCGGAAAGACCTCGGACTCGTCGGTGAAGTGACTTCGGTTCGCCCAGCGGCGATCGAAGCGATCCTCAAGACCCAAGACGAAGGCATCGGCACGATTCCCGTGATCGCGCCGATCGGGATTGGCGAAAACGGAGAGGCTTATAATATCAATGCCGACTGGGCTGCCGTACGCATCGCGGAAGCGCTCGATATCGATAAAGTCCTTTTCCTTACCGACCAAGAAGGAATTCTCGGCGCGGATCTAAAGCTCATCCAAGAACTCGACGCCGGCGAACTCGAAGTCTTGATCGAATCGGGAGTCGTAAAGGGTGGGATGCTCGCGAAAGTGAACACCGTCCTCCACGCCTTGAAAAACGGCGTGAAAGACGTCCACATTTTTAATGCGAGGCGCCCTCACGGACTACTCGAAGAACTCTTTACGGATCACGGGGTCGGAACCGTGTGCCGCCTCCGCTCACTCGGAAGAAAGGACTGAGTCCAGTGCTTAAACTTAAGACGAAAAATTTTTTGACCGGTGAAGAACTTTCACGTGAAGAGCTGACGAATCTCCTCACCCTCGCCGAAACCGTTCGGACGGAACGGAAGGCCGGAAAGAACCGGACCGACCTGGCCGGAAAGAACGTTTCGCTGGTATTCGAAAAGCCGTCGCTCCGTACTCGGATGAGCTTCACGGTCGCGCTCTTCGAAATCGGCGCACACGCGATCGAACTCGTTTCGAGTTTCCGTAAAAAGGAGAGCCCGGAAGACACCGCGATGGTCATCGCCCAGTATTCCCACGGAATTATGGTGCGGACGTTCGAACATGAGAACCTCGACCGGATGGCGAAGAGCTGTCCAGTACCGATCATCAACGGTCTCTCGGATTCCCACCACCCTTGCCAAGTCCTGGCCGATCTCCAAACGCTCCAACAGTCGTTCGGAAATCTCGCGGGCCTCAAGCTCGCGTATGTCGGCGACGGAAATAACATGCTGAACTCGATTCTTCTCCTCATGCCTTACTTAGGCGTGCACGTGACTTACGCGTGTCCGAAAGGTTTCGAGCCGAACGCATTCATCGTGAAGAAGGCGAAGGCCCGCGCGAAAGAAGGCGGTGGTTCGATTACTGCGTTCGCGAATCCGAAGTCGGCCGTCGAAGGAGCCGATGCGATCTACACCGACGTCTGGGCCTCGATGGGTCAAGAAGACGAAGAACTCGAACGTGAGAAAATTTTTAAAGATTACCAAGTAAACGAAAACCTTTACGGAGCGGCGAAACCCACCGCGATCGTCATGCATTGCATGCCGATGGTCCGCGGCAAAGAAATCACCGAAGCCATGGCCGATCATGCGAATTCCGTGATTTACCGCCAAGCCGAGAACCGTCTGCATGCGCAGAAGGCGCTACTGCTCGGTTTGATGGCAAACCGTTAAAGAAAGAGTGATTTCACGATGGACCGCTTACAAATCCTGAAAGAAATCCTTTTCGAAGGCAGCGCTTCGACCCAGGACGAGATCCGAGACGAACTCGAGCGGCGTAAATACTCCGTGACTCAGTCGACGGTTTCTCGCGATCTAAAACGGATCGGAGCAATTAAGACGCTCGATTCCGAAGGTCGCACCGTCTATCGCCTCGGCGAAGAATTCATGAACGCGCCGGTTCCGACGCTCGTCGCGAACAACATGCGGGAACTCGTGACCGATGTGACCTCGAACGGGATGATGATCGTCGTTCACACGTCGCCCGGTTCGGCCTCGCTCGTTGCCCGCCACATCGACTCGAGTTTGAGTAGTGAAGTTCTCGGCACGATCGCTGGCGAAGATACGATTTTCGTCGCTCCCGCCGACCTGAAGCGCATTCAGACGACGCTCGCGGCGATCCAGCGCACGCTCCTCGGCACCGATTCCTAACGAGTAAAAATAATAAAGTCGGCGAGCGAACCGTAGTCAGGGCTGTGTACGACGGTTTCCCAGTCGGTCTCGTCTTCCGGATCCGCAATTTCGATCAGCACGCGCGCGCGATCCGGCGAACGGGTCATGATCCGCTTCCAAGCACCGTCGAAATAGCGGGTGTGGAAATTTCCGATCACGAGAAACGCCGAAGGCGTCGTCCGATTCATCAGGAAGTGATAGGCCGCCACGTCGTCGACTAGGGACTGGGCCGCAAAGTAGTTCTGGATCTCGTTTGGATCGCCATGTCCGCCCATGGCCTCCACGAAACGGTCGAAGTAGCCCTTCCCACCCAGTTCGAATCCCGGAGGCAAGAGCGTCGGATCGAGCGCACCCATACCGCGCGAAACGACGGGCGCCTTCTCGGCGCGCGTAAGATTCGTCGCGAGAACTTCCGCGCCCGAATCCTTCACGGCGTTCATCAGCGGAAGATAGGTCAATTCAGGATTCGCATCGCCGAAGACCCCACGGAGAAAGCCCTCTCCCGTGATCTCGCCGGAAGTGAACTTCGAGTAGTTCGTTTGGAGAACGTCGCGCTCGCTCCAGTTCCAGAACTCCCAAGCGAAGGTCACGCGTGCGCGGCGACCCGTCGCGAAATCCGTAAAGAGTTTCGCCTCTTCGTTTTGGATCGAAGGGGTATCGTGTTTTTCTCCGACCACCACGTCGACCGCGCTGGAAACCCGGTCGAGCATTTCATTCCGGGTGACGTACTTCCGTCCCTGACTATCGTAAATCCGTTCCGCAGCGCTGGCCGCCGAGAGGATAGAAAGAGAAAGGAACGCCAAAACGACGGGTTGCCAAGTCTTCATCTCCCATCGCTACCTTAAACCCCTGCCCTTTTCCACCCGGTTCGGCTACGCTAGGCGGCATGCATCGCGGAGTCGTCATCCTCGTTCTTAGCCTCGGAATCTGCTTCGAAGTCAGCGGCTGCGCCTTAAATCGCACGCGGCCCTGCTCGAGTTCCGGGGATACAACGTGGTACCCGCCGCTTGTCGGAAATATGCAGTGTTATCAGTCAAAAGCGCCGAACGGCGATCTCGTGAATCAGGGTCAGTTTCGCCAATACTACCCGAGCGGAAAAATCGCTCTCGAAGGTGCTTTTCAGTCCGGTAAAAAAGACGGGCTCTGGGTTCAATACAACGAGAAGGGCGACCGCATCGCTGAAAAATGGTTTGAGAACGGAATCGAACGCTCGAAAGCGAATCGCCCATGAACTGCGCCGACTGTGAAAAACCGGAATCCCTCTGCGTGTGCTCTCTACTCGCGCCGAAAACGAACACGCACGCCGTTCTCTTTTTCCAGCATCCCCAAGAGCCCGATAAGGATCTCGGCTCCGCTCGTCTCGCGCATCGCGCGCTCACGAACTCGGTTTTGAAAATCGGGCTTTCGGTTTCCAACCTTAAAAAAGCACTCGGACGCGAAGAAGCCGTTCCGACGAAATGGGGCGTTCTTTATTTAGGATCGGGCGTGAAAGACCGCGCGGATCGACCGGGGGGATTTTTAAAACCGGGACTCTATCCCGTGAAGAAAGACGGCGCGCTCTTCCCGGAAGTCGAAGCGGCGAAGATCCTCGAAGGCCTCGACGGAATCATCCTTCTCGACGGGACTTGGAGCCAGGCAAAGACGCTCTGGTGGAGAAACTCGTGGCTCTTAAAGTGCCACCGGCTCATCCTCGTCCCGAAGGCGAAGTCGCTCTATGGCGAACTCCGGAAGGAACCCCGAAAAGAATGCCTCTCGACGATCGAAACGACCGCGGAGGCACTTGACGCCCTCGGTGAAGACCCGGCGATCGGCGAGCACCTACGCGCACTCTTCCGCGAACTGCTCGCGAAGTATCGCGCGAGTCGTCCGGCCCGTAAGTCCGTCGACCGTCGTCGTCGTCGCTAGATCACCCGAACTACTTCGCGCAGTTCGGAGTCGGCAGCGTAACTGGAGGAGGCGTACCGCCACCCGTCGCCGGCACGATGATAATATCGGAGCACGAATAGTAGTTCGTGCCAGTATCCGACATGTACTGCGTAAACTGAAGCGTACAGTTCGCACACGGAGTATTCGGTACGGTGACCGTTTGCTCGAATTGCTTCGGCATTACGGTGTCTGTCGAATTATCGCCCTGGTACCACCAGTTCGCTTTATCTTCGAACTCCGAATTGACCTGGCCGCTCGGCGAGAGCGTTACGCGGTAAGAACCCTTGTGATAGATGTACTCGGTCCACTGAAGTTTGATCTGCTGACCGACAGTGAGAGTGACCGGAGTATTTCCGCGCACGAGCGCCGGACTTCCGCAGCCGTTATTACCTGTCGTATCTTTCAGCCCCATGTCGCTCGACCGTGGAGGCGTCGTTCCGCCGAGTTTCCATGCGGCATGTCCGAAGCTCGTCTGAGGAGCGGCCGCTAGCCCGAGTAAAATCAATGGGATGATTTTTTTCATATTCTACCCCTTAGTTTCCCGTTACCCGCGGCGCGATGCCCGAGCACTCGGCGTACGCCTGAGAGAGCGCATCCCGTAAGCTGTCCGCATCGCCCACGGCGAGCGAAGTATCCCCATCCCGAAGGTCGTGCTGGTGACAGATGTATTCGACGTGGTTCAACTCGCCTCCCGGCTGACTCGCCCCCGCGACGCTGGATAAGCGAGCGACAGCGGCGGTATTGAACGACTGGCTCGTCATCGTGATCGAAACATCCCCACCGAGTTCCGCGACGGTCGCGCTCTCGGATACGACCGAATCGCTATTGGGGAGTGAAGGGCCGAACTTATGGATGATGCAATCGTATCCACCCGGCTTCGTGCAGAAGTCCGTGCTCAGCTTGATGGAATTCGCCGCCAACTTTTGATTTACGATCTTCACTCCGGCGGTATTCGGGAGAAGGCAATTCGCCTGGCTCTTCGCGATCGTCGAACCGGCTTTCGCCGCGATACCGGTATTCTCAAGACAAGAGCTGAAAGCGAGCAGCGCGACCGCAGCCGCGAATACACGATTGAACATACGACCCCCTGTTACCCAACCTCACAAGTTTACCATGCTTTCAAAGCACGGAAACTGGGTCGAAAGGGACACAGAGGGAGAAGCTTTAGTTCACATTATGTTTGAGCCAGCCCCGGACGAGATTAAGCGAATCGACCTCGAGTCCGAGCTCTTGCACCGAAGGAGCCTTATAATAAAAAGTCTTCGTGCTGCTTCCAGAGTTCATCTGGACCGAAGTCACGGCACCCGCTCCGCAGCCGGCGGTCGCATAAAACGATCCGGTTCCCCCATTGCTGAGATTCATCGTAAGCGCCGAAGGGGCGACGATCGAATTTCCGGCCGAATCGCGGAGGGTAATCGTGAAAGCGGTCGAGCAGCTTCCGTTCGTGCTGGTCGCAGGTCCGGTCACGGTAAGTTTCGCCGGTGTCCCCACGAGGACGGGAGTATAGAGCGTCGTACTATAAAGATTCGGATGGTCTCCGAGATTTCCGAAAACATCATTGCCCCAGCACTTCGCCACCCCACCGACTACGGCGCAGGTACTCTTGTACGACGCCGAGATCTGGGTCGCGCCCGAGGGGATGCTGACTACCGTGGTAGGGACGTAAATATAGGCGCTGGCACTCCCATTTCCGCATTGCGAATCGCCATTATATCCCCAACATTGAACGGCACCGGTGCTGAGTAAAGCGCAAGCGTGATCGGTTCCGGCCACGATATCAGTGACTCCTGAAGTAAGTCCCGCCACCTGCACTGGAGTGTTATGGTTCGTCCAGTCGTCGTTGCCCAACTGGTCCGAACCATTATCTCCCCAGCATTTCGCCGCTCCCGACACCACGGCACAATTAAATCCAGATCCTGCCGTGAGCGCGGTCGCTCCAGACGCGACCGCCACGACGGGCGTACTCGACGCAGTCCAAGTCCCATCCCCGAGCTGGCCATAGCTATTGTCTCCCCAGCATTTCACGGCGGTACCGACGAGCGCACAAGCATGATTATCTCCCGTCACAATTTTCGTAACCCCCGACGCTGCGGGGAGGTTCGTCACCTGTACGGGAGTGGTTTGGGTCCCGCCCGCGGCTATTCCGACCTGACCGTAAGTATTATCGCCCCAGCACTGAGCACCGCCACTTACTACGGCACAAGTGAGATCGTACCAAAGTGGGGTAATGCTTACCGACGTCACCCCGGAACTTAAGCCAGTTATGGTCGTGGGTGTACCCACACAAAAACCAGTCGCACAACCCCAGCACTGCAAGGCTCCGCCTACCACCGCACACGTACTCGATTCTCCCATATCGACCGAGGTCGCCCCCGAACTAATTCCCGTGGCGTAGATTGGTGTAAGCGAGGAAATCCAATTATCGTCGCCCATTTCGCCACTTTCACCCCCCCCCCAACATTGAACTTCGCCGGTCGTAAGGATCGCACAGCTGTGGTACTGACCCGCAGCGACGGACGTCACCGCCCCTCCCAGTCCCTGAACGGCTACGGGATAGATCGCGGTCGAGGGCAGACCGTTGCCCACAGTACCCTGATCGTTTCCGCCCCAGCATTTGAATTGGCCGCCCGAAAGCGTTACGCAGTTTACCTCACCGCCACTCGAAAGCCCGACGACGGTGGTTAATCCGGGGACGGCTCCCGGCGTGGCAGTCCAACTCGGGACCGCCCCACTTCCGAGATTTCCATAAGCATTACGTCCCCAGCATTTCACCGCCCCGGAAATGAGAGCGCAGGAATGCGCGGCCCCGGTGGACAGGGCGCTCACTCCACTCGCAAGTGAAGCAATCGCCGTCGGCACGAGAACATCCACGGTCGAACCGGAAACACCGCTTTCGTAAGCGTAGTTCGCACCCCAACAATAGACCGCCCCCCCTTTCACCGCGCAGGTATGACTTCCGCCGATAGAAGTCGCGACAGCCGTCACCCCAGAACTCATGCCGGTCGGGATTACAGGGACGTTTCGATTGGTATGCGAGTTGTCTCCGAGCTGAGCGTGGACGTTATATCCCCAACACTTTAGCGCGCCATTTTGAATGGCACAGCTATGATTTTCACCGGCGGAAACCTGAGTGACTCCCGAGGTAAGACCAGTGACGAGGGTGGGTACGTTCCGGTTGGTATTCGTCCCGTCTCCGAGCTGGCCTCGAGAATTTATCCCCCAACAGTAGGCAGCCTCTCCGACGAGCGCGCAGGCATGATTTGCTCCACTCGATACCGTACGGACTCCTTGGGTGAGACCGGTAACCTGCTGTACGGCGTAGTTCGAGGAGTTCGTCCCGTTTCCGAGGACTCCATATCCCCCCACTCCCCAACATTTCGCCGCGCCGTCGATAACGGCGCAAGTAAATCCATTACCCGGGGAGATCGTGGTCGCGGCACTCGTGATCCCACTCACCTGCAGAGCGACTGGGGAAAAAGTCTGACTTCCGTTTCCAAGACCCCCATTGGCGCCATATCCCCAGCACTGAGGATTTCCACTCACGATCGCGCAGGTCGTGCTCACTCCCACAGTACTTTTATAAACTGGATCGACACTGGTGGAAAGATTAGCCGAAGTATTGAAGCCGGCTGCGTTCAGGGTGAGAGCTCCCAGAGTCCCGCTCTTAAAATAAATCACCTTCGAGGAATCTCCGACGCCGATCGTCTGAGTGATCGCACTCGTGCAACCAGCGTCACTATAGAATGATCCCGCATCTGCGCCATCGAGAGTCGCTGCGTTCGCGCTCGACGATGGAGACGTAAGCCCGTAAGAATCTTTCGCCGTTACCGTAATAGGATCACTGCAACCACTCTGGGGGATCGAAGCCGGTCCCGTCATAAGAAGTACAGATGGAAGCGGAAAATCAAGCGTCGCTATGCCGCCAGTAGACGAGACGTTGCCAGCAAGATCCTCCGTATAAACATAGACTTTACGAAGCCCGCGACCAGTTAAAGTATAAGCCGTCGGCCGCGTTCCGACGAAACAGCCGTCGTTAAAAAGCGGGGCGGTCGGCGCCGAGGCGGTGGAAAGAATTTCAAGGATGCACCATTTTACGGCGTCGGTATCACTCGTAATCGAAATCGTATTATCTGCATGATTCGTATTCGTCGTCGAGGACGTATTCGGATCCGAGAGGGCGACCGTCGGGGCAGGGGGAAGACCAGTATCCAAGGTGATCGAAGTGCTCACCGAGACGTTCAGAACGCCGTCCGCGCCGTCGGCAATCCAAAGATAAAGGGTTTTCGAGGCGTCACCTGCGCTGAAGTTGAAACTCGTCGGCCTTGAGGTATTCCATCCGTTCGAACCACCTGACCCACCCGTGCAAGTGGACGTGCCGGTCGCCGGCGCGCTCGACTGCGATTCGCTGATGCACCATTTCGCCGCCAATCCATCATTTCCGATCGCGACCGTTCCCGCGACCTGACGAAGGTAGCTCGTGGAAGCCGTCGTCGGATCGCTCAGAGCGAGCGTCGGTGCACTGATGACGTGAACGACGGTGCTTGGACCAGCCGCGGCCGACGTATTTCCGGCGGCGTCTTGGGCCGTACCCGATGCGATGGTGATTCCGACGGTTCCTCCCACCGAGCTACACGCCGAGAGCGTCACCGTCGGAGTCGTCGTCGTACCGTTCGAAACGCTCACGGTGCAAGAACTCCCACCGGTCACATTTAAGCTGATATTTCCTCCCGTGAGATTCACCGACGACGATCCCGAATAGGTCAGGGGAAATGAGATAGATCCCGTCGTGAGAAGCACGAGAGTCGACGAAGGGGCGCCGATTGAAAGTGTCGGAGCGATGATGTCTTTCGTGAAGGAACGCGAAGCTTGGACCGCGTTGTTTCCAGCGGCGTCCGTGTGATCGGCCGTGACCGTAAAGGCGCCGTCGGCGATCGGAGTGAGATCGAGGTTCGTCGTCCAAGTATTTCCACCCGTGCAAGTCGGGCTGGCGGTAACGGCGCCGCCACCAGCCGAGATCGAAACGGTGCGCCCGCTCTCGGAGCAAGTTCCAGAAACGGTGAAAGCGGTATAACTCGAGGCATTCGCGTAGGATGCGGCCGCCGGTGAAGTGATCGCGACTGTCGGCACCGTATCGTCGTGCACGATCGTATCGTTCGCGCAGGTCGATTCGTTCAGGGCAGCGTCGCGATACTTCACATAAACCGTAGCGGTCGCATTCGTTTGGCCGAGCGTCCACGACGCTTTCGAAGTGGAATAGGCTTCCCAGGCGCCAGCCGAACCGCAGCCGGCGGTGTTGGTGATGTACATCTCGGCCGGCGTTCCCGCCGCAGATAACGTCAGGGCTACGGGATTTACGTTCGTCGTCGCGGCGCCCGCGGCGATGGAAATCGTCGGAGACGTCGGAGCGACGATGTCCTTATTAAAAGAGCGCGACGCTTGGACCGCGTTGTTTCCAGCGGCGTCCGTGTGATCGGCCGTGACCGTAAAGGCGCCGTCCGTGATCGGAGTAAGATCGAGGTTCGTCGTCCAAGTATTTCCACCCGTGCAAGTCGGGCTGGCGGTAACGA
>JBBQMV010000011.1:0-19722 GCA_038329315.1 Bdellovibrionia bacterium
GCGAACCGGAACATTTCAAGTCGGCAACTCATATCGCGGCCAGCGTAAGCTGGCCGTTACTCCTCTCTCTCGAAAAGGGCAGATCGATCACGAATGATTAGTCTGCCCTTTTTTATTTTTATAAAATTGACATTGCCCCACGTATTTTTTGTAGTTACCCTGTTTTTAGAAGTAGATTTAAGGTAGTCGAAGTCGATGAAAAGTAGTCGAAAGAGCAGTCGTAGTTTCAGCGCTCGCACGAAGAAGGATCTTCGTCCGCATCCTCCCACAGCGGGTTCCCACGGAAGGGAAGCGAGCCTCCCTACAGCAGTAACGAACTGGTTCGGCCCCCAGCCGATCGGCAAGCGCAAAGTCGCCCGGCCGTTCGTCGCGAATCGCCCTTTTGAAGCTCGCCTGACCGCGGCCCGGGCTCGTGGATACTGGCGGCTCGATCGCCCCGGAAATCGTACGGCCATTCGCCGAATCCTAGCCCGGGAAGCGCTCCGAAGCGGTGTACAGGTCGGAAAAGTCGCGATCGGGGCCACGAGCCTCCAGCTTGAGCTCACGGCTCCGCGAAGGACGAATTTGACTCTCTTTTTTCGCGCGGTCGCGGGGCGGATTCCGCGGGCGGTGACCGGGACCGAGCGCGGGAGGCCGCTCTCGGGCGGGTTTTGGGACGGACTCGTGGCGACCCGTCCTTTGAAAAAGCCCGCTTAAGTCAGCAGTCCAATTTCGCGGAGAAGCTCGATTCGTGTTTGCGTTGCTTCCCACTCATTTTGGAGGGGTGGGCAGGGGTTTCCGGCTTTCGCGTGTTCAGCGAGGAAAACAGAGAAGGCGCCAGTCCGCTTCGTCTTCGACTTCCTCTGCGTTCAGCGTGCCCGGAAGGGAGTAGAGTAATTTCCGCGTGATTAAGTCGGCTGCGAGTCCGTGGATAAACTTAAGTTCGGCGGGAGACCGCGGCCCGAGTCGCGACTCGATGAAAAATTCGAGGAGTGCCACTGTCGCCACGATGGAACTGCCTGGATTTTCTTTTCGATATACCCGGTCATCGCAACTCGCGCCGCCGTTCGGGAGCGAGTAGCGGAGGACCCAGCCTCGAACCCAGGGGAGGGTCTTCTCGATATCGATCCCGGCCTCTTCGAACATCGGCCAGATCGTGCCGAGCGCGCAGAAACAGAACCCGGTGTCCTCGGCGGTCGGGTCTGGAAATTCTTCGGAAAAGAAGGCGGGGATGTAGCGCGCCCGCATCGCTTCGAGAAGTTCGAGGGCGGCGTTTTTCCGAATCGGGTCCGGGGCGTCGCTGCGTTCGTGAGCGAGGAGGAGGTGCCACCAAGGAGCCGTCCATTTCGGCCAGTAGGTGTTTTGGGCGATGGCTCCCGACCGGCGAGACTTTCGAGGTAGGCGAGGCTGTCCGGATGAGTGCGGCTGCTTAAAGAAGTCAGGCTTTCGGTTTTCACCGGTCGAGCTTAACGGGGTTTCGGACGGAACAAAATGCGGGCGCGCCGCGTCGAAGCGCTCCTGTGGCCGAATCCCGGATTGAAACCCCGCGTCCGCTCTTCTATAACTGGAGGGCTCATGGCGATCTTTAAAGAACTCACCGTGCTTACCCCTTATGACGTCGCGCCGGACGACGAAGCTCGTCCGATTAATCCCGCGCGCGCGCGCGAAATTCTGAACGCCCGGAAACCGGACTGGCTCCGGATTCGTCCGCCCGGCGGCGAGAACTATACGAAAATTAAGTCGATGCTGCGCGAACGGAATCTGCACACCGTTTGTGAAGAAGCGCACTGCCCGAACGTCGCCGAATGTTGGGCGGGGGGGACCGCGACTTTCATGATCGGTGGCGATACCTGCACCCGCGCTTGTCGATTCTGCGCGATTAAGACCGCGCGCCGGCCTCCGCCGCTCGATCCGAAAGAACCGAAGCATGTCGCCGAAAGCGTCGCGACGTTAGGCCTTAAATATGTCGTTCTCACTTCCGTCGATCGCGACGATATGAAGGACGGCGGAGCGGCCCACTTCGCGGAAACGATCCGCGGGATCAAACGCCTGAATCCGTCGATCATCGTCGAGGCTTTAGTCCCGGACTTTCAGGGTGACGTCGATGCGGTCCGCACGATCGTCGAGAGCGGACTCGACGTGTACGCCCATAACGTGGAAACGACGAAGCGGCTCCAATACCGCGTTCGCGACCCGCGGGCGGGCTATCTCCAGTCGCTGTCCACTTTGCGTGCGGCAAAGAATATCGCCGCTGAAATCGGCCACCCACTCGTGACGAAAACGTCGATCATGCTCGGCTTAGGCGAGACGAAGGAAGAGCTTCGCGAGGCGTTCGCGGATCTTCGCGAGTTCGACGTCGACGTGCTGACCCTCGGTCAGTACCTCCGCCCATCGATGAACCACCTCCCAGTCGACAGCTTCTTTACTCCGGCAGAATACGCGGAGCTCGGCCGTGATGCCGAGTCCCTCGGATTTTTGTACGTCGCGAGCGGGCCGATGGTCCGATCGAGCTATAAAGCCGGTGAATTTTTTATCAAGGGCATGATCGAAAAAAGGCGCGCCCTTGCCAACCCAACTAACCCCGAAGTGAATCTCTAAGAGGAAATGAAGATGGAACTCAAACTCCCAGAACTCGGCGAAGGCGTCCACGAAGGTGAACTCATCAAGTGGAATGTGAAACCTGGCGACCTCGTGAAAGAAGACCAAGTCCTCGCGGAAATCATGACCGATAAGGCGACCGTGGAACTTCCGTCCCACCTCGCCGGGAAGGTCACCGAGATTCTCGCGAAGGAAGGCGAGACGGTTCACGTCGGACAAGTTCTGCTCCGGTTCGAAGGTTCGGGCACGGCTGCGAAAGCGGCTCCTGCATCTTCCGCGGGCGCGAATCCAAATAAAGCTCCGGCGGCAAGTGCGCCCGCACCGATGATGGCGAAGGCTCCGGCCGCGTCGTCGTCCAGCGCCGCCACGGGTGGCGGTGCCTCCGTACAGATTGGTGGCGCAGTCACCGCTGCACCCGCCGCGCGCCAGTTCGCGCGTGAATCGGGCGTCGACATCGGCCAAGTCCGCGGCTCCGGCCCGGATGGGCGCGTGATGAAAGAAGACATCGCGAGATTCGTAGGCGGCGACGGCGCGACGAAGGCGGGATCGCCGACGTTTTCGAGCGGTTACGCCGCCCGCGCGACGAATAAGGCTCCGACCGAACTCGAAACGCGTATTCCGTTCCGCGGCCTTCGGAAAAAGATCGCCGAGAAGATGCACGTCTCGAAGTCGACGGCCGCCCATTTTACGTATGTCGAAGAGTGCGATGCTACGAACCTCGTCGAACTTCGCCTGAAGGCGAAGGAAATCGGCGCGGCGGCGGGCGTGAAGGTGACCTTCCTTCCGTTCATCATGAAGGCGATGGTCGCGGCTTTGAAAAAGTATCCGATCCTGAACTCGGAACTCGACGAAGCAAATGGCGTCATCATTCAGAAAAACTATTACAACATCGCGATTTCCGTTCAGACCGACGACGGCTTGATGGCTCCGGTCGTGAAGGACGTAGCGAACAAAACGATCCTCGAACTTGCAGCCGACATCGAAGGGCTTGCTCAGCGCGCTCGCACGAAGAAGCTCACGGTCGAAGACAACCAAGGCGGCACGATCACCCTCACGAACGCGGGTACGATCGGCGGCCTTTTCGCGACTCCGATCATCAACTACCCGGAAGTCGCGATCCTTGGATTCAACAAGATCGAGCGCAAGCCGGTCGTAAAGAAGATTGGCGGAGTCGAACAAATCGTCATTCGTGACTGGACGCTCTTCTCGCTCTCGCTCGATCACCGAATCGTCGACGGCGCGATCGGCGCCGAGTTCACGAAGCTCTTTATTTCGTACATCGAGAATCCAGCCCTTCTCATTATGGATTCCCTCTAATTCGTTCCCGTTCCCGAAAGGTTCCCGTTCATGGCGTCGAAACAAGCTGAAATAGTAGTCCTCGGAGCCGGCCCCGCCGGTTATGTCTGCGCAATCCGTCTCGCGCAGCTCGGAAAAAAAGTCACCGTCATCGATCGCGATGAGCTCGGCGGCGTTTGTCTGAACCGAGGATGCATTCCTTCGAAGGCGCTGATTTACGCCGGAACGATGTTTGAAAAGATGCAGTCCTCGAACGAGATGGGAATCACCGTGAAGGGCGCGGCCCTCGACATGAAGAAACTCGTCGCGTGGAAAGAGACCGTCGTGAAGAAACTCACGGGTGGTGTCGGCGGACTTCTGAAGGCCCACGGCTGCGAAGTCATTTCGGGCGATGCGAAGTTCACCTCCGCGACGACGCTAGAAGTGAAGACGAAGGCCGGCACGGATACCCTGACGTTCAAGACCTGCGTGGTCGCTACGGGCTCACGCCCGACGCGCCTTCCGGGATTCGACATCGACCACGAGATCGTTCTCGATTCGACGAGCGCACTGAACCAAACGACCCAGCCAGAAACGATGCTCTGTATCGGTGGGGGTTACATCGGCCTTGAACTCGGAACCTTCTACGCGAAAATCGGGACGAAGGTCACCGTCGTCGAAGCCGGTCCTGGCCTTCTTGGTGGAGTCGATCCGGAGCTTTCGAACGTCGTGAAGAAACACCTCGAAAAGCGCGGCGTAGAGCTGAAAATCGGCGTGGGCGTGAAGTCGCTCGCGAAAACCAAAAAGGGCGCCGAAGTCACGTTCGCCGACGGGAAGAAGGGGACGTACGATAAAGTTCTCGTCACCATCGGCCGGACTCCGAATTCCGACGGCATTGGTCTCGAAAAGACCGGTGCGAAAATCGACGCGAAGGGTTTCCTCGTTGTCGATCCGGCTCGCCGGACGAACATTCCATCACTCTACGCGATCGGCGACATCGCCGGCCAGCCGTTGCTTGCCCATAAAGGATCGAAGGAAGGCATCGTCGCCGCCGAAGCGATCGCAGGTCTAAAAACTGTTTACGACGTCCTTGGAATGCCGGCCGTGATCTTCACCGATCCGGAAATCGCGACGGTCGGACTCACCGAAGCCGAAGCGAAAGCGAAAGGCTTCACGACCCAAGTCGGGAAGTTCCCATTCGCCGCAAACGGCCGTGCCCTTTCGGTAATGGAGCCAGACGGCTTCGTGAAAATGATTGGCGATGCGAAGACGGGCCGGCTGCTCGGCGTACATATCGTCGGCGCGGAAGCCTCGAACCTGATCGCGGAAGCGACGCTCGCCATCGAAATGGGCGCGCTCGTGGAAGACGTGGCGCTCACCGTGCACGCCCACCCGACGCTCCCGGAAACGATGATGGAAGCTGCCGAAGCGACGCTTGGACACGCGATCCATATCTTCCAGCGGAAAGCTTCGGCCTCGCCGGGCGCCTCCGCGCACGCGTAAGGTCTCTGCGAAATGATGGGTGAATTCGGCCCGGCTTTAAGTCCCGCTCTCATCAGCGTGGGCAATTGTGCGTTTCCGTTACCGCAGAAATCCGCAATTCCTTTGAAGGTTTCGCGTTTGGCGAGGTCACGGATAGTAACCGAAACGCACAATTGCCCAAGGGATTTGGACCCGGTTTTAGGGTCGGCGACTTCCGAAAGTCGGACTGTGTGAGCGCAGCGATCCAGTTCCTCAGTCTTCGTTCCGACGGCTCGGCGATCGTGCCTTATGCTCGCGCTTGGGAATTCCAAAAGGAACTCCTCGAGCGCCGGGTTCGGGACGAAGTTCCCGATACGTTCCTTTTCGTCGAGCATCCGCCGACGATCACGCGCGGGCGCGGACTGCAGAGGAAGCCCGGTGGCGATTCCGATCTTCGGGCAATGCCGATGACGGTGCCACCGGCGGGTACCGAGTATTTCGAAATCGAACGGGGCGGGGATCTCACCTGGCACGGTCCGGGTCAGCTCGTCGTTTATCCGATCGTGAAACTCGACGGCGCGGGCTTCGGGCCGAATCACGACGTCACCGGTTACCTTCGTAAACTCGAAACAGTTTTCGGCGGATGGCTCGCGGGGCACGGCCTTATTACGGAGGCTCGCGAGAACGCGACCGGGATTTGGGTCACGATGCCGGGCCGCCCGGCCCGGAAAATCGCCTCGATCGGAATCGCGGTTCGGAAGTGGGTAACCTATCACGGGATCGGTGTGAATCTCGCGAACTCGCTCGACGGCTTCCGGTTGATCTCGCCGTGCGGGTTCGACCCAGAAGTCATGACGACGCTGGCCGCGGAAAGCCCGGAGTTCCGGAAAACGAACTGGTCGGTAGCCGCCCGTTCGCGGCTCGAAGCCGAGCTTGCGACCGTTATTCGACCCGGCGCTTTCGTCGCGACGCAGGAAGTTTAACGCCTTGAATTGACAGTTGAATTGACAAGCGTCCTTTCCCTCTCCGACAATAATGGAATGCGAAAGTTCATCCCTCTGTTGCTGCTTTCCGTAACCCCGGCGTTCGCCGCCGATCCGGAGCCGGCCCCCTCGCCGATGGCCGTTCCCGCCACGGAACAAGCCACCGTCGTCGCCTCCGACGACGGTCGCGATCGCGATATTCTCGGACACGATCCGCTCGAGCGCCTCTGGCTTTTCGGTGGCTTAGACTTCGGTTACACCAGCGTTCGCCCGACGAATGGTACTCACGAATCGGACCGCGACGGATACGCGATCCACGCGAAACTCCTGGTTTCGAAATACACGCGCGAGTGGATCGGCGATCTCGGTCTCGGCTACTCAGATCACACGGCGTCGGGCGAGGATCAATTTAGTCCGCTCGCCAATGCGACTGTCCGCGTGCACACCCGCGCTGCGTTTCTCGAGCTTTCTCCACGTTATCGGCTCGATATCCATAATCAAGTCGGTCTCGTCTTTAACGGATTCTTCGGAACGGACGTCGGTTTTAACGAATCGACGAATCCGAATCATACGAGTTTCACGCTAGCCGGTGGCGCGCGCTATAACTGGGAAACGTCGCCGGACGAAAAACGCCGCTGGCGGTTCGGCGCCCAGATCATGCACGATCTCACGATCAAGGATCTCGGCATCTGGTGGATTATGGCCGACGTGCAGTTCGGAATTCCGCTCGTATTTGGCCACTCGAATCCTGCACCGGAACCGGTCTCACCCGTAATCGCTCCGGTCGTCGAAGCTCTTAAACGCCCGATCGCTCCCCAGTTCGCGGAAGTAACTCCGGATAAGAGCGTGAAAATTTACCTCGGCGAAGCCGTGCTTCGGTTCCAGACCGCGAGCGCCGAGCTTCGCCCATCCTCGAAACAAATTCTCGAAAAGGTCGCGAAGTATCTCACCCAGGCGCCGGATGCGTGGGCGAAAATGCGCGTCGATGGGCACGCGGATAAACGCGGCAAACTCGATTACAATATGCGCTTGTCGCAGAAACGCGCGGATCGTGTGAAGCGGGAGCTCGCGAAACTCGGCGTTCCGAAAAGTAAACTGACGGCGGAAGGATTCGGTCCGACCCGTCCCATCGATCCGGCGGATGATATGGAAGCCTATGCTTTGAATCGCCGCGTCGAGCTTTGGATCGACGGAGTGGTGAACCCAGAAGCTCTCGTTCGCGATTTGAATGAATTGAAATAAGAGATCGTCAGTCGGTTGGCGTGTCGGTTTCCAGCTTGCTCAGTGTCTAGGAAGGAACGGTTTTCCCCATGAAAAGATTCGCTCTCATTGTCGCCTTGGTTTCCATGGCCAGTTGTTCAAAAGTCGTTTCGAAAGATGGAACCACGTTCTTCCAGATCGATCCGGGTCCGACTCCCTCGGGAACTCCTTCACCCATTCCCACGCCAAGTCCGACTCCGACCGGCCCAGTCGGTTGTGATCCAGGCCAGCTCGGTGACCTTCTCGATTACGCGGTTTACCTCGGGGGCGACCTTCGGACAAATCACGTCGACATCTCGAGACGGGTCGCCGCGAGCTACGTTTGCTTCCAGCACGGCCAAGTCGGGGGGGCGCTGCCCTCCGATGCCAACCGGATCGATCTCGCTTCGGCGGGCGAACTCGGCGTAAACGTTTCGAAAATCCCGCACGGTAAAGCGACTTTTGGCTCGACGCTCACGAAGGTGCGCTCGAGCGCGCTTGGCGGTTTCACCCAGGCATCGACGGATCTCCACACGAATCTTCGGAAGATTTTCGAGTTTTCGAACGCTTGCGGCGGCACGCCCACGAACACGACGATCACTCGCACGTGTCGAAACGCCGCTACCCAGGTCTGTACGGTCACGATCACCGGCCGAGCCGCGGGTCTGAACGTCGCGGAACTCACCGCTCTCCAAGTCTCGAACACGACGACTTACGTGATCGATATTCCGGCCGGATCGGCCCTCGTCACGAATTTGCCGCAACACCGGATTGCCATTTTCCGCGGCGTGAATATCGTGTTTTCGCCTCGCGCTTCGGGCACTTCCCGTCAGGTCTATTGGAACTTTCCGTCCGCAAGATCGATGGAATTCACGGGAACGAAGTTCCGCGGAACCGTCGTCGCGCCGGATGCGGACATCACGGTTTGTGGCCAAGACGGCGAAGCCGGATACTGGGCCCAAAACTTAAACGGGACCGATTCGAACTGGTAACTCGGCCTCTAATCCAGCTAAAATGATGATGTACCTTCTCATGATGAGGAGGTCTTCCATCCAGGACGGATCATCACACGTGGGCTTTCGCCTCTCGATCATTTTCGGAGTGCTCGTACTCTTGGGACTCGGGGTTTGGGGATTCACTCCGAAGGCCGACGACGCCAACCGCCGTTTTGAAGCGCACGAGTTCGCCGTCTTTCGTTCTGAGTACGAATCGCTGAAAGTTCAGTCGCCGGATAAACGCGTCGAACATTTCCGCGATCTTCTCGATGCGACCGAGACTTCTCACCTCACTCCGGGAATGACCGATACGCTCGCCGAGTTCTGCCGGAAAGTCTCGGTTTCCGAAGAGGAAGCCCCGAAAGTTCAAGACGAGGCACGCCTCGTATTCCACGCGCTCCAGGCGAAAACCTCCGGCGGACGCAGCCCGGCTTCGCTCGAAAAATAGCCTGAAATGGCCTAAATCTGATTTGAATTCGGGGCCTTGCCGCTCTGCCACGGCTTTGGTAAGCCTATGCCATGGCTCAAAACTCGCTCGTCGATCTGACTTCGCTCCAGAACGCCCTCCGTTCCGTGCAGGAACCCGATCAGAAGAAGGACCTGTTCACCCTCGGGATGATCGAGAACCTTTCGGTGACGCCGGACGGTGTGGTTTCCTTGCGAGTCGTTCTCACGACGCCGGCCCATCCCGCGAAGGCGAAGATCGAAGCGGAAGTTCGCGAAGCGATCGGCCGCGTTCCCGGCGTGAAGTCGATCTCGATCACGATGGACGCGAAAGTCCGCGGCGCGAATCGGCATGTGAGTAGCTCCACGGCTGGTGGCGGAAAAGGCGTGGCGGCGATCGAAGGCGTTGCGAACATTATCGCCGTTTCTTCGGGTAAAGGCGGAGTCGGGAAGTCGACCGTCGCCGTGAATCTCGCCGTTTCGCTCGCGCTCGAAGGTGCGCGCGTCGGCCTCATGGATACCGACGTTTACGGTCCGAACATCCCGACGATGATGGGAGTGACGGAACAACCGAAAATCATGAACCACCCGACGAAGGGTGAGTTCTTCGTTCCACCAGTCGCTCACGGCGTGAAAGTCATGTCGATGGGCTTCCTTGTCGATCCGGATCAGCCGCTGGTTTGGCGCGGACCGATGCTCCATTCCGTGATCACCCAGTTCTGCCATCAGGTCGAGTGGGGGAATCTCGATTACCTGATCGTCGACATGCCTCCGGGCACCGGCGATGTCCAACTTTCGCTCTCGCAAATGGTGCCGGTCACCGGCGCGATCCTCGTTTCGACGCCCCAAGAAGTGTCAATGCAAGACGTTCGTAAAGCCTACGCGATGTTCGACAAAGTTCGGATCCCGCTCATCGGCGTCGTCGAAAACATGAGCTACTTCAAGCCCGACGATAGCGACAAAAAATACTTCATCTTCGGGGAAGGCGGCGGAAAGATCCTCGCGCACAAGTTCAACACCGAACTCCTGGCTCAAATGCCGATCGTTCCGGC
Source organism: Bdellovibrionia bacterium (assembly GCA_038329315.1). Classification (GTDB taxonomy): domain Bacteria; phylum Bdellovibrionota; class UBA1018; order UBA1018; family UBA1018; genus JACMQW01. Next base: position 10,027 of record JBBQMV010000011.1, read on the forward strand.
GATCCGCGAAGGCGGCGACACCGGTCGCCCACTCACGGTCGCAAATCCGACGGCTCCGAGTTCGCTCGCGTTCCGCGAACTCGCGAAGCGAGTTGCCCAAAAAGTCGCCATCATGGCGGCGGAGGGTATCGACCCGGCCCAGATCATCCAGATCGGGACTTTTAACTGATTTCCGACGCTAAAGGTACCGTGGCGAAATCACCGTCGAAGAAGACATCCGATTTAAAGTACTTTCTCTACGAAAACTCGGTGCAAAGCCCCGAGTGGCACGCGTTTCATTTTCCGCGGTATTATCGCTGGCTCACGGGTCGCGAGCCGAAGCGGCTGCGTGAAGATTTTTGCGGCACCTCGCGCATCAGTATGGAGTGGGTTCGCGGCGGAAAAGATCGGATGGCGACCGGCCTCGATCTCGATCCGGAACCGCTTTCTTATTTCGACCGCATTCACAAACCGACGCTGACGAAGGATGAGCAGAAACGAATCAAACACCTGCGAAAAAACGTGCTGATTCCGACGAGCGAAAAGCACGATCTAATCGCGGCTTGTAACTTCAGCTTCTACATTTTCGAAGAGCGCGAAACGCTCATTCAGTATTTTCGGGCCGCTCGCCAAAGTCTGGCGAAGAACGGCGCCCTTTTCCTGGAAATGTCCGGAGGCGAGGGGATGCAGGAAGGCATGGAAGAGGTTCGCTCCTTCCGCGCGAAAGGCGTCGGAAAAGTAAAGTACGTCTGGGACCAGATGGACTTCGACGCGATTTCGGGCCTGAACGATTACGCGATCCACTTCCAGCTCCCGAACCGCCGCTGGATCCGGAACGCATTCGAGTACCACTGGCGCCTCTGGGGAATTCGCGAGGTTCGCGAGGCCCTGATCGAAGCCGGGTTCAAGAAAACGAAAGTATTCTGGGAAGTCGCGGATTCTTCGGGCAAGGGAACCGGTGAATACGCACCCATGGAAGAGGGCGACCCCGCCCACGCGTGGATTGCCTACGTGGTGGGCGTGAAGTGAAGGCGCTTCTAAAGCGGGTCCTTGCGCACCGTAGATTTCACTTCTTGCTGATTGTGCTTTTCGTCGGCGTTACGATCGCCATCGATCAGATCCTGAAGGCCCGAGCCTCCGCGCTTTTGTTTCCGCTCGATATCCTTTGTTTCCGGATCTACCCATTCGGAAATCACGGGATTTTCGGCGGCTATCTCGCGAATCTCGATCCCTGGGTCATTCGCATTTTCTTCAGTGTCCTCTTCGGATTTCTTGCGCTTGGAATCGCGCTGACGATGTATTTTCTACGACCGAAGAAAGCCCCGATGCTCAAGGCGGGGCTTCTGATTTACGTCTCGGGAATCTTCGGAAACGTCTGGGACCGAATGACGACGGGTTCGGTTGTCGACTACGTCGAGATTCGGCTCCCGGGTCTCTCGGGAATGGCGTTCAACTTCGCCGACGCGGTCGTTTTCATGGGAGCAATCTTTATCGCCGTCGCGATCTTTCGCGAAGCCGAAGAACTTTGGTACGCGAAGAATCAGCGGCAAGGATACTGGGTCGAGCCGGAGTTCCAGCGGAGTTTTGCGTTTCTGTTTACGCTTCTCGGGTTCGCCCACTTTTTCGTGATTGCGCTCTACTCCTTCGTCTTCCTGAAGGTCTATATTACGGGCGGCGGGAGCCCGCAGCCCCTCGGCCCGGAAAGTGTAATCCGGGACTACCTCTTCGGGCTCTGCGTGATCGAAGGCTTCGCCTTGGCCCTCACGTTCGCCGGTAGCGTGTTCTTTTCTCACCGCCTGGTCGGACCCCTCATCGCGTTCGCACAGTTCGTCGAACGCCGGAAAAAGGGTGGCATCTCTTCCCCGCTGCCGCCGTTTAAAGCGCGGCGTGCGGATTATTTCAAAAAGATCCTCGAGTCGATCGCCGAGCGATTGGAAAACGATTAGAATCCCGTCGAATATACCATCGTGACTGCGTCGGTATCGAGCTGGCGGGCGTAGTTCACGCTCACGCCAGCGCCGACGTCTTTACTGACGGACATCGCAATACTGCGGCTCGCGCCGTCGTAAGTGCTTCCAAGGCTTGCGCCGATGAGTGAGTTCGACCAGCCGAGGTACTGGCTCTCGAAACGCGCGCTATTCAAGATCGTGCGCGATTCGACGGCGAGTTTATCGGAGAGGTGATAGGTCAGGGTTCGGCCGGTGTAGGCGGCGGCGAGAATGCCGATGATCATCACCGGTGTCGATTTCGAAGTTCGGATCTCATACCAATTCGGGATAAGGTCGAGATTTTTTCCGAGGCGTTCGCGCATCGTGCTCGTCTGGTAACTGCGCCAATCTCTCAGTGCATTCCGGGCGAGATTGCGGAACTGACCGTTATAGCGGGCTTCGTCCGAATCGCTCAAAAGGCCGTAGGCCCGTTTCGATTCGTATTCGTTTCGAAGGCGAATGTAATTTTCCATGCTCGCCCAGTGGCCCTGTTCGCCGAAGAGGGATTTGTTCCATTCGCTCGACGCTCCGTCGTAGCGCAAATTCGCGAGGTAGGCGGAATTCCCATCCGGAGGCGTAAAAATACGCGTTCCGTTCAGGTAAATTCCCGTGAACGCGACCAGCAGAAGCAGAACGATGATTTGGCGAAACCCCTTGAGCATTGCCTCCGATCTTAACAGTCTATGCTGCGCTCCGTAATGTGTCGGCTTCGACACAGAATTCGAATGGTTTCCTGACCGAACTTGGACATTCTTTCGTCGTTACTTGGGTTTAATAGCGTCTAGAGAAAGAGGTATCCCTATGCACGCTCGTACCATCCGTTCGCTTTTGGCCGTTATTCTCGCGTTTTCCGCGACTGCGGCATTTTCCGCCGAAACCCTGACTCCAGTAGTGGTCGGTACCGGTACCGCGAAGCTCGGCCTCCTTCTCCAGTCCTGGGCTTACGACGATACGACCGCGCCCACCACGAAGTTCAATTTCCGCATGCGCCGGGCTGAAATCAAGCTCACCGGTACTCTGAATGAAAATGTTCGGTGGTTTGTGATGGCTGATCCGGCGAAGACGCTGAGCGCGGCTGGCGACAATAAAATTCTCCAAGATCTCGGCGTTGCATACGCGCTTTCTCCGAGCCTCGAGTTCGTTCTTGGCCAAGTGAAAATTCCGACCACGGCGGAAGGATACGAGTCCTCGTCTGAACTCCTCTTCGCAGAGCGCTCGTACGTCGCGCGCCTCTACGGCGATCGCCGCGAATCCGGCGCGCTGCTCACTTGGAAGGAATCGATTTTCCGTGTGAACGCAATGATCTCAAGCGGCCAAAAGTCGAACATCGACGATACGAACGATAAGAAAGATCTCAGCGTCCGCGCCGAAGTCCTTCCGAACGACGCGATGAAGTTCGGCGTGTTCACCCAAGCCGGTGATTACAGCTACGGCATGAAGTCCCGTTACGGAGCGAACTTTCGTCTGAATTTCGGCGATCTTCTTGTGAAAGGGGAGGGCGTCGTCGCTCGCGATAATGGCATCGGTGCGCATGGTTGGGCGATCGACTCCGGTTATGCCTTCAACGAACATTTCCAACCCGCCGTTCGCTACGAAACTTTCGAAAGCACCGGACTTACTCCGCACGCGGTTACCGTCGGCCTGAATTATCTCGAGTTGAAGAATAACGCGAAGGTTCAGCTGGCCTACGTCGCCCTCAGCGATATGCTCGGAACGTCCGGCACTTATGTCCCGAACGCCGGTACGAAGGGCTCCCTTTTCACTTTAGTTTTCCAAGCGGCGCTCTAAGATCGCTTTAAAAAGGAACTTCCTATGAAACTCATCTCGACGATTGTCATGTTCTCTTCCCTTTTCGCGGCGACAGCCTTCGCAGCTCCCGTATCGATTAATGGCGCCGGCGCGACCTTTCCGTATCCGCTTTATACGAAGTGGTTTTCGGAGTTCCAAAAGGTCGATGCTGACGCCCAGATCAACTACCAGTCGCTCGGAAGCGGAGCTGGCATTCGCCAACTCCAAGAGAAGACGGTCGACTTCGGAGCGAGCGACGCGCCGATGACCGACGAGCAGATGGCGAAATCGACTTCGCCCGTAGTGCATCTTCCGACGGTGCTCGGTGCGGTCGTCGTTACGTATAATCTTCCGGGAATTCCCAAAGGGCTCAAGCTGAACGGCGCGGTCATCGCCGATATCTACCTCGGTACGATTACGAAGTGGAATGACCCGAAAATCGTCGCCTTAAACGCCGGCTCGAAACTTCCTGAACTTCCGATTCTCTCGGTTCATCGTTCGGACGGAAGCGGTACGACCGGTATTTTCACGGATTACCTGGCGAAGGTTAGCCCGGAGTGGAAAGCCGGACCGGGTCAGGGCACTTCCGTAAACTGGAAGGGTGGACTCGGCGGTAAAGGGAACGAAGGTGTAACCGGCATCGTTAAGCAGAGCCCCGGTGCCATCGGATACGTCGAACTGATTTACGCCGAGAACAACGCGCTTCCTTACGCGGCGATCGAAAACGCGGCGAAGGTGTTCACGCTTCCGTCGACGAAGACCGTGGCCGCTGCCGCGGCTGGCGCGCTGAAGACGATTCCGGCGGACTTCCGGGTTTCGATCACGAACGCGGCTGGAAAAGACGCGTACCCGATCTCCGGATTCACCTACATCCTCGTCTATTCGACACTCCCGAAAGAGAAGGGTGCGAAGATCATCCATTTCTTAAAATGGGCGATGGCCGACGGCCAAAAGTTCGCAGAGCCGCTCTTCTATGCGCCGCTTCCGAAGGAGCTCGCAAAGAAGGTCGAAGCGAAAATCGCGACTCTGACGCTTCAGTAAGAGTTGCGCGAGAGTCTCGAGCGATAGAATTGAAAAGGGCCGCCAAGCAGAAGCTTGGCGGCCCTTTTCTTTAAATATAAATTACGGCTTACTGATCGCCGTCGTTGCCAATGGCTTCGACCGGGCAAGCTTCCATCGCGGTCTGACTCTTCTCGAGCTCATCCGGAGTGCTGGGCTGCTTGTACACGTAAGAATAGCCGTGCTCATCATTCCGCTTAAAATTCGCGGGAGCTTCGGTACGACACGCGTCGCAGTCGATGCATTGGTCGTCGACGAAAAACTTTCCGACTACGTTGTCGGACCACTTCTTAGATAGATCTGCCATAGGATTTTCGCAATTTGCGGCAATTGACGAGCAAAGTCAAGAACCCTTGAAAGTCGCTAACCTCTTGATAATGCAGTGGGTTACCGTATGTGATAACCTCCTAATAGAAGAGGTCCTATCTTGACCGCCGTCCCGCCCGTTAAAAAGAAATACAAGATCATCATCAGCGATTGCCACCTTTCGGCCGGACGGTTCTTCGAAGGGCGCGCGAATCCGCACGAAGACTTTCTCCACGACGACGACATGATTTGTTTCTTCGATCATTTCTCGACCGGTCCGTACGGCACGCATTCCGATGGATCGCCGGTCGACATCGAACTCATTTTGAACGGCGATTACCTCGATTATCTGAACGTACCGATTCACGGCGAGTTCGAAGAGTCGGTCACCGAATCGATGGCGCTCGTAAAAACCGAAGCCATCATTAAGGGACATCCGAAGGTGATGGAGGCGCTCAAGCGCTTCGCCTCACGCCCCGGGAAAAAACTCACGTACCTCGTCGGTAACCACGACGCCGAACTCTTCTTTCCGAAAGTCCGCGAGCGCCTCACGCGCGAATGGGACGCGGAAGGGAAGTACCCTTCGGAAAAAGTCGAGGTCGTCGCCGACCGTGATCGACTGATTTACGAAGGCGGCGTCGAAGTTCGTCACGGGAATCAATTCGAAGCCGGGAACGCGATGGACTTCGAAGAACCGCTGCTCACCGAATACGTCGACGAACCGGTTTTGAAAATGCCGTGGGGAAGCATCTACGTGCTGAAGATCATCAACCGGATGAAGTGGGAACGAAGCTACGTCGATAAGGTCCGGCCGGTGAAGGTTTTCGCGCTCTTCGGACTCGTGCTCGATCCATGGTTTACCATCCGCTTCCTGGCCCTCTCCGGTTATTATTTCGTGAAGACCCGGATCGCGGCGGTTATGCAGGGACGTTCGAAGTGGGGCGCGACCCTCGATATTCTTCGCCAAGAAACCCAGCTTTTCCGGGATCTCGAACGCGAGGCGCGCGAGCTCCTCGATGCGCGGTCGGATTTGCGCACGGTCATTTTCGGGCATACCCACCGACCGATGGATAAAGTTTGGCCGGACGGGAAGCAGTACATCAACACGGGAACCTGGACCCGTATGATTAATCTCGATTGGAGCGGCTTAGGTCAGCACCTCCGTCGGACGTTCGCGTTCGTCGAAATCGAGGGCATGCGCTCGCGCTCGGAGCTCCGCGAGTGGGTCGGCGAATACCAACCGCACCAGGTCTTCCAAATCTAGGCTCGCCGTTTATTTTGCGGGATAAGGCTCGTCGATCTCGAAGCGGGTGGAGGATACAGGTCCGTACCGATCGGCCTTCTGCGAGTAAGCGACCGATAGATTGTAGAACTCGCCGTTTCGCAGATCGCGGGAGAGTTTCGAAATCAGAAGGTCCGGGGAAGCCGGGTCCAGATCGAGGGTGTTTTCGCCGGCGGTGAACCGTTTACTCCGATTATTCACGACCACTTCCGCGACGAGTTTCTGCCTTTTATAGCCCGTGACACGAAAGAGACGGAAGAAGACGTTCTCCGGGGCGAGCGCGAGATTAAAGTGGATCTTCTTCGTCCCGTCGGCGTTCGCATCGATATGGACGTCCTTCACGACGGCGTCGGAATCCTGTTTGAGCCGCTGGGCGTAGCTTTCCGTACCGAGGTCTCGATCGGTGTTGGTCAGCGCCTTTTCGACCGAGGTGATCGTCTTTCCGCGTTCCTGGATTTTCCCGAACGCCACGTTCTGGGCGGTCACGAAGTAGTCGATTTGGGTATCCTTCAATGTGTCGAAGACGACGTTCGTTAAAGGCTCGATCGAAAACTTTTTCGCGAATACTCCGCGGATGGCCGCGAAAAGATCCTTGGGTGATGTCGATTCGTCCGCGATCACTTTCACGGCGTTAGCGTATGCACTCATGAAGCGTGTGGCTTCGCCTTCGCTAAAATACTTTTGGGCATTTGCATCGACCGTCGCGAGATCGGCGGTGAAGAAGGCGACGATTTCGTCGTAGTTCAAAGAATAGCCGTAATAGAAGCTCGAGCGGCCATAGTAGGCTCTCCGCTCGCGCGATGCCTCCTTCCGGCCCGGCATTTTTTCGGCAACCGAGGGAAGAAGGTCGGGTTTACGGAGAAGGGTTTCCATTCGGTTGATGGCGGAATTCAGGCCGTCCGCTTTCGTGTTCGAGTTTACTTCGGTGACTTCGGTGATCACGAAGATCGACTGCGGATCTTTTTTAGCGAGGAGTTCTGCGTCGAGGTAGAGCGTCATCCGGTGCGTGCGATTCTCGTTCCGGGTATCGAAAAAGGAATGCTGCTGACGCTTTTTTTCGCGGAAAGCTTCGAGAACGTGATGAGTACCGTCTGGAAGTTCGAGAGTCGCATCGAGGGACTCCCGTTTCGCGTTCCAGTCGAGACGAAGAACGCTCATCAGGTCTATCTTCACGTTCTTATTTTTCGCGACGCGCTCACTGTCTCGGCTGAGTAATTTCTCGACGGATTTTCCGGTGGCTCCGGCCACGCCGCCGGTTATCGTTTCAGAATCGACGAATCTTCCGAGTACGGCCTTGTGAAAAGCTTGCTTACCCTCGTCGCTATTTAGATCGTATCGGTAAACCACGTCGAATTGATCCGTCTTGATGCGACTCGTGTCGAAATTAAACGGGATGAAGCTTTTGCTGAACTTTCCGACGTGGTCCACCTCGACGGGACTCCCTTTAAAAAGAATGACTCCGTCGAAAACGTCGCTCATGCCGACACCGACGTTTACGCTCGCCTTGGTTCCCTTTTCGTTCAGGTGGGTCAACTTAACCCGTGCGAAACGGGCATCTTCGCGGAGGACCGAGATTTGATAACGTCCGTGAAGCAGGACCGTACCCGAAAGGTCGATCCCAACATGGAGGGCGTTTAATGTAGGGATGACTTTCAGTCCGGCGCTGACTCCGACTTCGAGTTGGCCGTCGAATGCGTAACCGAGAATTTCTCCGTCCTTCATGTGCGAGACGTCTTCGCGGTGGAGCGGGAGACGGAACGGGAAGGAGAACAAGTTCAATACTTTCGAAAAGCGCGCGCGAATCGACGGATCGAGGAAGGTGAGCGGAACGTCCGGATTCAGCGAGGTAACATCCGGATCCGGCGACGGAACCGGAAGGGGACTCGGCTCGGGCTGATTCGGGGTGAACGACTTCGCTTGGAGCGCGAGAGCTTTAGTCGACGGTTCATGTTTGAATTCGAGCGCCTTCACCGGCCGGACGTTCGTCCACTCGATCGAAGCTTGAGGATCGAAGATGAATCCGGCGTACGGAGTGCCGAGTCCGGTGGTGACGGAATCTTCGATCCAGGTCGTTAGGCTTTGGAACGGTTTCGCTTCCGCCTTGATCCGGACGCGATCGATGACGGTGTAGGTGCTCAGCAGGTCGAAGTTGTCGACGACGTCGCGGTGAACTTCGATGGAGGCTTTGCCGTTTCCGGGAAACTTGAAGAGGCCCTGATTGAGGGTGTCGAGATTTTCGAAGAGAGCATTTGAGAGCTCGACGAATCCATGGTCGAAGCCGGTGTGGAGGGAGCGAAGAACCCGCTCCGGCCATGATTTCGGAAGTTCGGGATCGTCGGAAGCGAAGGCGAGCGCGGACGTGGCGATTCCCGCCGCGAGGAGGAATCCGAGCCCAGATCGCCATTTTTTAGAAAAACGCTTCCGAATCATGACGTTAAGTTAAAAGCACAGAGGATGCCACACCGAGTCACCTCATCTCGAATAGGCGCGATCTTGAGCGATATCGAGGGGTTCGCCCTGTCTAAATCTTGGGGGGTCGTCAACTTTCAGCGCGTCGCCGCCGATAGGTTAGGTTGAAATGCCTCGGAAATATGCCGTCCTCAAGCAGTTCGCCTTAGACCTAGACCGGCTCCTTCGGGAGGCCGAGTCCGGATTTGGCGTGCTCAAAACCGTCGCGAATCCAACCCAAGCCCAAATCCTCGCCATGTACCGCCCGGTCCATAGCTTGAAGGGAATTTGTGGAATGGTCGAAGAAACGAAGCTTCTCGTTCGCGCGTTTCACGCGCTCGAAGATACGCTGCCGCCGCTCGTTACGGTTCGCGCGCTGAAAAATCACCGAAAAACTGCGGAAAAACCGGATTGGACCGCAATTGCCGGTGCGACTTTCCAGATGGCGCGCGAAGTGGAACGGATCCTTCTCGCCAAACTCGAACTTTGGAAGAAGCTCGGCGCGGATGACAACGAATCGCGCGGCCTTCTCGTCGCGTTCACCCAAGACGGAGTTTCTGTTCGGACTTGGGTTGGGATTACCGCCCTCCTCGGCCTCGTCGACGCGTCGGAAGTCGGCGAAGAGAGGTCAGTCGGAACCGGCGGCGATGCTGCAGAAGCTCTGATCATCGAGATGTAGGATAGCGCAGTGGCGCTCTTTTTCGACGAAATCGAAACCACCTGTACTCGCCTCGAAGCCGTGCAAAAAGGCGTTCCGACGACGTTCAAAGACTGGTGGACGGCGCATCAAAAATCCCGCACTTCGCGCGCTGCTTAATTCGGGATTTCCATTTTCGCGAACGGCTT
>JBBQMV010000012.1:0-19439 GCA_038329315.1 Bdellovibrionia bacterium
CGATTCTCGCCCGCGGCGGAAAACTCGAAATCTCTCACTCGCTCTGTCGCCGCGATCTGCTCGGCGGTTGTGCCGAGACGGTCGTTCCGGTCTCCGTCGCCGATCTTTCGTCGGGGAACTTCACGGTGCTTTATCCCCAGAGCGCTCTGAAGTCGGGCAAGAAGTACCACGCCGCCGTTCAGCTTCGTGCGAACGGTACGCCGTATTTCTCGAGCGACCTGAGTGAAAAAGAGAAGAGCAATAAGGTCAGCGTCGACTAAGCGATTCTCCGAAATTTGAACTGAAAGGGCCTGCCGCGAGAATATCGCGGCAGGCCCTTTCTATTTCTATAGAGCATTCTGGCTTGAGCTTGCCGGAGGTTACCCTTAACTTATTGATATCTAATGATTTTACGATGCACTCAGAGTGGCCCAAAAATCGAAAAGCTGATTAGGCGTGTCAAAGGAACGCTCCTTATAGTATGCCCGCACTTATGAAAGCCGGACACGCCGTCCTCATCGCCGTTCTCGACCTCGTCGGGGTCTCCGTCACGACGGGGTACGCCCATGATGTGAGTCAGTACGCGGTCACTTCGCTCGACTGCCGCGAGCATGAGAGCGATCGACTCCTCCACGCGTTCCGCTCGCTCCACGTCGACGGACTTCCGCGTCTCCTCGTCGTCGATTCCGAATCGTTCGAGACTCGCCTGATCGACCCTAGGCACCTCGACTGCGACGATCCGGCGAACACTGCCGAAGTAAATACTTCGCTTTATGGAAAGGCACTCGCGAACGCGACCTCCGCACCCTTCCCGATGCGAAACGATGGCATCACCCACGCGAACCACGCCCTGAATGGTCTCTTTCTCACCGCCGATCTTTGCCCAGCCTCGAAAGAACGCTTCGAGTACCGGCTTTTCGATGCGCTAGAAACCATCTCGACGAAGAAGGGCGCTCCGATTCCGATCGCGCTCTCGATCAGTGGGAAATGGCTTAGGCGCCATGGCGAAGATTTCGAAACGATCGTCCAGCTCGTTCAAAAACGAAAGATCGACGTCACTTGGGTAAACCACTCGGATACCCACCCGTACCGCCCCGGCTTGAAGGAGCAAGAAAACTTTCTCCTCGAATCCGGCGTGAGTCCGGACCGCGAAATTGAAAACGTCGAAATCGAACTCATCCGTCGAGGCGAACTTCCATCGGTTTACTTCCGTTTCCCGGGCCTCATTTCTAGCCAGAAATGGATCGACGCCCTCGCCCGCCATTCCCTGATTCCGATCGGGGCGGACGCTTGGCTCGCCCTCGGTGAAAAACCGAAATCCGGCAGCATCATCCTCGTCCATGGGAACGGAAACGAACCCCTAGGCGTTACACTCCTTCTGAAGAACCTGTCCGAGATCGAAGCCATCGGTCCGTTCTTGCCATTATCGTCGCTCTTCTGATTTCATCGACTCATGGCGCTCGAAATCCGTCCGCTGGTCGTGACCGAACTCGATCCGATTTATGATTGGATCGAAAAAACTCCTCTTTTTGTGAAGTACGGTACCACCCGAAAGACGCTCGCGCCGGTCCTTACCCGCGAAGTGACGGACCCGGGTGTCGTCGTCATCGGCGCGTTTAACCCGAACGGGGCGCTAACCGGATTCGCTTGGTTCGTGAAAAAAGGCGCTTTCGGCCGAAGTGGATACCTCCGCTTAATCGTCGTCGATCCCGACGCGAAAACGACCGGGGTCGGGCGGGCCCTACTGGAGCATCTCGAAGGGTCCTTCCTCCGCCCGAACGGAATTTTTCTCCTCGCCACCGACGTGAACCGAGATGCGCATGCGTTCTACACGAAACTCGGCTATCGAAAGATCGGCGAGATCCCCGACTACGTCGCGCCGGGGCTGAACGAATGGATTTTTCACAAACCCGCGAACACTTAGTGGGTCGGGTTTAACTCGCGAAGCCCGTTACTCTGCTTGCCGGAGTTCCGAACGGCGGACTCGACACTCGAGAGCGCTTGGTAGTCGGCGCGCATCTCAGCTAGGCCCCCGAGCCCGATCGCCCGGAGTTCGTCGTCGGTGAGCTTCGCATACGCGAGCGGTACTTTAAATTCGACGACGGAGACCGGAGCCTTTTCCCCGCCCTTCATCAGCGCAAAATTCGAATCGTCGAATGCGAGCGCGGTCGTCGAGGTAAAGTCTTCGAGCTTCACTTCGCGATCGAACGTGATCTGAACGGGAACTTTCGCCTCTACGTGCGTAGCCGGATCGACCGACTTAAACGTCGCTTGCCAAGCTTCGCGCTTATACCGAATCCGTACGACCGGCGGGCCGATCGGCTCGGGGGCTTGAAGGTGAAGTTCGGCAACGCGGTTTAGCATTTCTTCGAGGACCGCGGGCGAGTTCACACGATTCCCTTTTTTAGAGAGAAGGAGTCCCTCATTTAAAATTCGCTTCCGGTTTTCGGCGAAACTCTGCGGACTATCGAGGAGCGCGAGAATATCGCGCTCGGGAAGGACGACGCCCGGCTTGTCCACGACGCCCGGAATCTGGCCAGACATTTCGGACTCGAGCTCGTACGGATGCCCCACTTTGAATTCGAACTTTCGGTAGACGTCTCCGGCCGCATCCGCGAGCTGGACGGGGCGCATCGGAACGTAAACGCCCGGCTTAGCGGTTCCGAGTTCCGCGATCGGGAGGCCCTCGATGACTTCGTCGTAGAGCCGTGCGCGGAGTACGGCGCGGAATTTCGTGCTGCCATTTTTATCGGCATTTTTGAAACTTCTCCAGTACCAGGTGTCGGTCACGAACTCTTTTCCGGTCGGCGGAATATCGCGAAGCCCGAAAATCGTTCCCGGGGTTCTCGAAGTGAGTCCTTTCAGGCGCTCCAGAAATGACTGCGCGTCCGAGCGATTCACGATTACTTTCAGTTCTTCACGGAGCGAAGTGACCGTCACTTCCGAAGCCGGAGTGACATTGTGAAAAATTCGAACGAACGCGTCCTCTTGGAGGTAGACCGGACAAACGAACGCAAACGCCGACGCAGTCGCGAAGGCGACGGAAAAACCGGTCAGGATTTTGACATAGGGGACGCGAATCATTCCAATATTCATCGGACGGACACGGCCGAATCTAGAGGGTCCTACCCCGATTTCAGGCACTAAACATTGAAACGGAAGTGCATGATGTCGCCGTCCTTCACGACGTAGTCTTTGCCTTCGACCCGCAGTGCGCCCGCATCTTTCACTTTCGCTTCCGTGCGGTACTTCATCAAATCTTCGTACGCATAAACTTCCGCGCGAATGAATCCTTTTTCGAAATCGGTGTGAATCACCCCCGCGCATTGGGGTGCTTTCCAGCCCTTTTCGAAGGTCCACGCACGAACTTCGACGTCGCCGGCGGTGAAGTAGGTTTGGAGTCCGAGGAGCTGGTAACCCGCTCGGATCACACGTGAGAGGCCGGCTTCTTCCATGCCGAGGTCGGCGAGAAATCCCGCGCGATCGGCCACATCGAGATCCGAGAGTTCCGCTTCGATCTTTCCGCAAATCGGAACGACCGGGCTCCCCTCTTTCTTCGCGTGGTCCATGACCATTTTCAGGTTCGCGTTCTTGGACGGATCCGCGGCGTCCGCTTCGTCGACGTTCGCAATGTACATGACCTTTTTCGCGGTAATGAGGTTGTAGTCCTTAATGAGGTCGAGCTGCTCTTCGGTGAGACCGAGCGAGCGCGCCGGTTTTCCAGAGTCGAGCGCGGGTTTGACCAGCTCGAGGACGCCGAGCTGAGCAGCGGCTTTCTTATCGCCACCCTTCGCCGCCTTTTGGAGCTGGGTGTATTTTTTCGTGATGGCGTCGAGGTCGGCCAGAATGAGTTCGAGATCGATCACTTCGATATCGCGGATCGGGTTCACCGTGCCGTCGACGTGAACGACATTCGAATCCGAAAAGCAGCGAACGACGTGCGCGATCGCGTTCGTCTCGCGAATGTGCCCGAGGAATTGGTTTCCGAGGCCTTCGCCTTTAGACGCGCCCTTTACGAGGCCGGCGATGTCGACGAAATACATTTCCGTCGGAATCAGCTTTTGGGGCGGGATGCATTCGGCGATTGCATGGAGCCGCGGATCGGGAACCTTCACCGCTCCCGTATTCGGCTCGATCGTGCAGAACGGATAGTTCGCCGCTTCGGCTTTTCCCGAGGTAAGCGCGTTGAAAATCGTCGATTTACCGACGTTTGGAAGTCCTACGATGCCACATTTGAATCCCATATTTTTCCCTTACCCGGCTTCCGATTTCGGAGCCGTATTATAAACGTTCATCGCCTTTTTAGTGTCACCGGCGATCAGAAGCCGGGACGCCTTTTCGACGTTCCCAAAAACACTATCCAGCGTGTCACACTCCGACTGAGTGAACTGACCGAGCACGTAATCCGCGAGATCCATCCCCGGATGAACCGAGCGTGCATGTCCGATGCCGATGCGGACCCGGTGGTATTCCGGCGAACTCAGCGACTGGTCGAGTGATTTAATGCCATTATGCCCGCCCGAACCGCCGCCGGTTTTAATCCGCAGCGCACCGGGCTTCAGGTCGACTTCGTCGTAGACGACGATGATGTCATCCGAAGTACATTTAAAGAAGCCGGCGAGCGGTGCGATCGCTTGGCCGGAGAGATTCATGAAGGTCTGGGGCTTCGCGAGAATGACCTTTTCTCCGTCGACGGTCGTCGTCCAGAACTCGGCATTGAACTTCGACTTCGGACCGTCCGCTTTCCACACGTCGATCAGGCGATCGAGCGCGAGCCAACCTACGTTGTGCCGAGTGGTTTCGTATTTGGTGCCTGGATTTCCCAGTCCGACGATCATCTTCACGTGTCCGCACTCACGAGGCTAAACGAAGAGCTGGGAAACGCTGTCGTAGTTATGGATCCGGTAAATCGCTTCGGCGAGAATATCGGCCACCGAAAGTTGGAGAATTTTTCCCGACGTTTTCGCGGCGTCCGTGAGCGGAATCGTGTCCGTAACGATCACTTGCTTGATCGGCGAGTTATTAATCCGGTCGATCGCCGGTCCGGAGAGCACTCCGTGAGTGGCGGCCGCATAGACCGCCGTCGCGCCGTGTCCGAGAACCGCGTTTACGCCTTCGATCAGCGTACCGGCGGTGTCGATCATGTCGTCGACGATGACGGCAGTTTTTCCTTCGACGTCTCCGATAATGTTCATCGCCTTCGCGACGTTCGGTCCGGTCCGACGCTTATCGATCATCGCGACTCCGCACTCGAGGCGTTTCGCGTAGGCTCGTGCGCGTTCGACCCCACCCGCATCCGGAGAAACCATCACGAGCTTCGAAGGTTCGAAGTTCAGCGTTTTTAGGTGCGTAAGAATCACCGGCGCGGAGAAAAGGTTATCGACCGGGATATTGAAGAAGCCCTGAATCTGTCCGGCGTGAAGATCCATCGTCACGACGCGCGTGGCGCCGGCCTTGGCCACGAGATCGGCTACGAGTTTCGCGGAAATCGGAGTCCGCGGTTGAACTTTTCGGTCTTGGCGGGCGTATCCGTAATACGGGAGGACAGCCGTGATCTCCTTCGCCGACGCGCGTTTCAGCGCATCGATGATAATCAGGAGCTCCATCAAATTGTCATTCACCGGGCGACACGTGGACTGCACGACGTAGCAATCTCGCCCGCGAACGTTCTCGCCAATCTCGGCGAAAATTTCGGCGTCAGAAAAGCGTCGGATGTCGATTTGGCCGAGCGGCTTTCCTAACCGTTCACAAATTTTCTCAGTAAGCGGACGGTTCGCAGTACCCGAAAGAATGACCCAATCGCGGAGACGCATGGACAGGAATTACCGAAGAAAGGCGCCGTTTCCAAGAGTTTAACGAAATCGAATGGGATACCTGGTCGTCCAGCGTAAGGACCCGATTACTATTACGAATTCGTCCTCCATCAAATGTCGGCAAATTCATGGCGTGATGCATTAAAAGCAAGCGATTGTTGCGTCGATGTTTAGAAACCGTTTTAGGTCTGCAATGTATTTACCGATGTAAAGGGTATGAGCCGGTCTGATATCCGTTCTTTAACCTCCTACTTCTCCCTCCTCACGCTCCTGGCGCTGACATCCTGTGCGTCGAGCCAACTGACGGTGGAGAGCGATCCGGCTGGCGCCGACATCACGCTCGTCAGTAGTGGCGGCGTCAAACAAAAGATCGGCCAAACGCCAATGACGTTAACCCAGGCACTCCAGCCGAACGTTTTCGCGCCCGACGCGCAGATCCAAATCGCGAAAGACGGATTCCGGTCCGAAAGCTTCCTCCTGCCTCCGCAAGCCGGCGGTTCCGTCGGTCGCCTCCAAGCGAAACTCTCGGACGATCCCGTTTCGAAGAGTTGCCAAGACTCCGCCCGCACGATCGTCGACGCCACCGACGGCGTCGCTCAGATCCAGCGCATGATTTACAAAAGGAATTACGCCGAAGCCGAACGTGCGCTCAATAGTTTCGTTTTGAAGTTTCCTACGGTCCCCGTCTTCTATTCGCTTCTCGGGAACGTCTTCTATCTCCAGAAGGATCTCGATAAGGCGCTCGATGCTTACCGCCGCTCGAACGCGCTCCAACCCTCGAACCTCGAAACCTCACGAATGATCGATAAGTTGAAGGGCATTCGCGGCCCGATCGGTGGAGGAACCTAATGTTTTACTTATCTGGACTCATCATCGCGATCCTCTCGATCCTTTTCTCGATCGTCCACTTACGGCAAAGTGCCGCGAATTACTTCGATCCGGTCGGCCTCGCGGTCGTTATCGGCGGCACGACCGCCGTCGCCATCATGATCCTTCCGTGGCAGATGCATAAAGAAATTCGCGCCGCTCTCGTGCGCTTGCTTGGAAATACCCGTCTCGATCTAAAAGCGATCAATCTCGAATGCTTCGAAATGATCCGTAAACATCGCGACGGCGCGGTCGACTTCAAAGCCACCAGCCAGTCGATCGTCGGCCAAACGCTGACCGACGGAACCGAACTCATGGGTCTCGGATTCGATGCAGATAAAATTCAAGTCATACTCGAAGAGCGACTTTTCCAATGGAGTGAACGGAAGATAAAAGTCGCGAATGCGATCCGTTCGCTTTCGAAATATCCACCAGCGTTCGGGCTCGTCGGAACCGTTCTTGGACTCGTGAGCCTGATGCGCGCCATTTCAGACGGCGCAAGCTCGAGCGAGGCTGGCTTCCGAATGGCCGTCGCGCTCGTCGCGACGCTCTACGGTCTCCTCACCGCGAACCTGATTCTGAACCCGGCCGGCGAAAACGTATTGAAAGCCGCCAGCGAAGAACGCAAAGCAGCCGAAATCGCGCTCGAAGCAGTGATGCTGGCGGTCCGCGGGGCGAATCTTCTCGAAGCCCAAGAAACTCTGAATTCTCACGTCGCCCCGGAACACCGAATTAATATTCTCGGCTCGATCCGCGAAGCGGAAAGTGAGGCCGCGGCTTGAGATCACATCGCACCAGCACGGGATCCAAACGCCGTGTCAGCATCGAAGAAGAAGTCGACGCCGAAGGCAGCTGGGCCATTTCCTACGGGGACATGGTCACTCTTCTTTTGACGTTCTTCATTCTCTTTTTCAACGTGAACCAGAAAGCGACTCAGGAAACGCGCAAACTTCAAACGGCCCTCCTCGCGGAGCTCGGCGCGAAGGCCAGCGATCAGAGCCGGGACCTCGGAAAGCAGGAACCGAAGCTCAACACGGGTAAGGTTGCGGATTCGACGTCGATCGACGAGCAAACGATGAAAACCTGGGGCGGAGTTCCGCACGAAGTCGGCAGCCGGATCCTGATCGAATTTCCGGAAATCTCTTTCTACGAATTTAGCGCGACAAAAGTGAATAAGGCCGGAGACGCTGCCCTCCAGCGTTTCACCGACCACTATATAAGTTACGCAGGCTCGAATAATTTAGTCATCAAGGCTTTTACCGACGATGTGAAGGTCGATCGCGAACGGTCGATCCGCGAAGGTCGTAAATACGAAGACAATCTTGAGCTCTCCGCCCTTCGCGCCATCGCCGCGATGCGGATCTTGCAAAAGGCCGGCATACCGCTCAATCGCATGCGGATCTCCGGAAACGGGGAAATGGACCGCGAAATTCGGAAGCTTGCCAGCGCCGCCGTGGCCGCCCACCAAAAAGGAAATCCGTTATCCCGTAAGGTCGTGCTCGTCATCGAGCCGGTCGTACCTGAAGTCCCGCATGTTAAGAAGGAGCCGTCATGAAATCGAATAAATTCATTTCGATCGCCACGCTAGGCCTTGTCCTTAGCGCGATCCTTCTCGGAAGTGGGAATGCCCATGCAGAACCGATGCAAAAGAATCCACGCGTAGCCGAGCTCGAAGATAACCTCCGGGACACCGCCAGCGTTTATCTGAAATCTCGTTTTCCGGACCGTCCTTTTCTGGTGAACGTCAGCGTCGATCCGCTTCGCCGTTCGAGCGCGAAAAACACCGGAGCTACGGATGACCTCCCTTATTACGATTCCTCGAGCGAAGACATTCAAGACGAGTGGGACGATCCCCAGGTTTCCTTGAAGTCGCTCATTTCGAGAACTTCGAAAATCAGTATCGCGATTTCCGTTTCAGACGCGCTGAACGATAACGAGGTTTCTGAAGTTAAAGATTCGCTGATGAAGACGCTCCACCTCGTTCCGGCGCGAGACGAAGTCCAGTTCAACTTCCGCACCTGGACGGTTTCGGGCGAAAAATGGCTTTACCCGATGCTCGCGACGGGAATTGCGATTCTATTCTTGATGGGCTTTTTCGTCATCCAACGCTCGGGCGTAGCGAAAATTGCGACCGCGCTGAAAGAGCAAAAGTCCGCATCCGCGAGTGGCGGCGGAGCTTCGCTCGGTGGCATGGGCGGTGGCGCTGCCATTCCGAGTTCGCGCTCCGATTCGAATTCGACGACCGTTCGCGGTGGGGTTCAAGTCAATGACCCGATTCGCGCACGCGAACTGATGACGAAATTCGTCGACGTGTTAGCGAAACATCCGACTTTCCCGACTCTCCACTCGATGACTCTCCTCGAGGAGTACGGCGAAAAAAATCCGTCCGGACTCGGTGCACTTCTATCGGAGCTCCCACTCCCGGTCCAGACTAAGCTTTATTCCCTCGGATCGACCGACTGCTGGTTCAAAGCGCTGAACGCTCCCGGCATGATCACGATGGAAGAAATAGAAATGATGCAGCGCTTGGTTCGCGAACCGGCGACGGGACGCACTCGGCCAGTCGAAGAAATGACCATCAAGGTGTGGCGCCTCGGCAGTATGATTCCGGATTTTCTTCGGACCTACCCGCGCGATATCGCGATGACGATCCTCACCTACCTTCCGAAGAACATCGCGATCTCGGCCGCACGCAAAGCATTTCCGGGCGCCTGGGCAGACCTTCTCGATCCAGGAATGCGTCTGGCTGATATCAAACCCGAAAAGGTCGAAGAAATCTCTCGAAATGCGACCGAACTCCGGGCCCTCGGCCAACTCGAAGACTTCAAGAAGCAGAAGTCCGAGTCCGAACTGATCGATTATCTGAAGATCGCTTCGCCCGAAGAAGAGCGCGAAATCTATCTTGCGTCGAAGCCGGATTCGCTTATTCACCGCAGTCGGCCGCCCTTTTACTCGATTTTCGATGAAGGCGAAGACCTGCTTCGCGAATTCTGCCCACGCGTCACTCCGGACCAATGGGCGATGGCGCTCTTCAACGTCGATCGCGTGAGCCGGCGTAAGATCCAAGCCTTCCTGGGTGAGAAGCAAAGTTTCTTACTCATGGAAACGATCAAGGTCCTCGACCAAGCGAACCCCGATAAGATTCGCGTGGGTGACGCTCGCGAATCGATCGCGCGCTTGTTCAAGAAGTTTATGATCTCGAAGCAGAGCGAAATCGACGCCCTCATGCAAGGGGCCGCCTCCCACTCGAACGAAGATGACGATTCGAATTTGGACTTAGAAACGAATGCAAAAGCCGCTTAAACCCTTTAGCATCGCGCTTTTTCTGTTCGCGGCAAACGCATCTGCCGGCCAGAATAAATTCGATATCGGTTTCGGATACTACCAAGTAACCGCGAAGACCAACACGGGCTCCGGATCGACTTCGGGTCCCGGACTCTATCAGCTTAATTTTCGGCGCGCGCTCACTCCGCGGCTCGAGCTCGCGATCGGCTACACAATCTACTTTTCGAGTCTCGTCTCCGGAGACTCCGGTTCCGGGCTCGATCTCGGTGGGAACTATTATCCGTTCTCGTCAGCTGGACCGATCGAATCGAGCGATCCCGGCGCGAAAATGGAATTCGAAGAACTGTGGCGCCCGTACGTCGGTGCGACCTTTAACCAACGGAACTTTCAGTCGGTCCAAACGACCTATACGGGCTTCGGCTTGATCGTGGGAGTCGAGCGGGTGCTCAACGCGAAGATGAATTTAAATACGGACGCTCGCTACATCAAGCTGAACGGGCCTAAAGGATCAAACGGGACCGAGTTGGATTTAGCGGTCGGAGTAGGCTTTAAATTTTAGTTGAGCGGGAAAAACTGGGTCTAAAAGGACACAATTTACCGCTCGTAAATAGATGAGATGATTCAATAGTATGGAATTCTTCACGAAGAGTTTAAACAATTTAGGAAGCATAAATCCTAAATCGCTCTCTCTGATGCTCGGAGTGCTCGCACTCTCGGGTTGCGGAGGCGACGGAGGCGGATTCGACTTCACGACGGTACCGTCTACGGGTTCGGGCTCGATTGCTTGCGCGCTCACAAACTCTACTCCACTTGCGGACACCTTCAAGGTTTCGGCGCTCGGAACGACGCTTACCGTTTTTACCGTCGGACTCACGAAGACTTCGTGCGACGTTATTTATTCATTAAACGGGGTGACTCTCTCCGGGACGAGCGCGGCCAAGACCATTGCTTCCGCCTCGATGATCGCGGGATCGAATACGGTCATCGCAACCGTCGGCACCACGACTCGCACCTGGTCGGTTTATAAAAATACGCTCCCGGATTGTAGCTCCCAAACACCCGCGGCCATGGGAAACACCATGAGCCCCGGTAATAGCATGATTCTTACGGGCTACGGGAACGATAGTGACGGCGATGCTCTTAGCTTCGCTTGGAAAGTGAACAATAATTCGGTCGCTTCTTCCGTGCTAAACACCTTCAACGGAATGACTTCGAGCCAAGCGACCTTTACGCCGACGACTTCGTTTCTCGGCGCGAACAATATTACCCTCGATATCAATGATGGTACCGACGTTACTTCCTGCTCCTGGACGGTCGGCGTCGCCGGTTCGTGTTCGATCGCATCGACCACTCCGACGGCTCCGGGCCCCGTTCGCGTTGCTTATAACGCCGGAACGACCTCTCTTTTCCAAGTCGGCACCGATCCGGGGTGTCTCGTCACCTGGAGCCTAAACGCAGTCACCCTGAGCGGAATCGGAATGAGCCAAGTCATTTCGTCTTCCGATCTGATGATCGGCTCGAACCTTCTCCAAGTCACGGTGACGAACGGAACGAGTACGGACTCGAAGACCTGGGCCGTCGTAAAAAATAGCCCTCCGAACTGCGCTTCGCAAACGCCGGGCATCACCGGAAATACTGTCGGCGTATCCAGCTCGATCACGCTGAACGCGTTCGGATCCGACTTAAACAACGACGCGCTCACCTATTCGTGGAAAAATAACGGAAGTCCGGTGAACACCTCGTACTTCGCGATTACCGGAGACTCGAGCCATTCCCAAGCGATCTTCTCGCCGAATAGTTCGTTCGTCGGGACGAACACCGTTCGCGCTGACATCAGCGACGGATACGACACGACCGCGTGTAGCTGGACGGTCGCTGTCGTCCCGACTTGCCAAGTTCTTTCGACGACGCCATCGTCGATCACGCCCCGAATTCCTTTTAACGCCACCACTTCGAATTCGTTCGTCGCGGTCGCGAACGATCCTTCCTGCGCGGTTTCTTGGACATTGAATGGAGCCGCACTCGGGGGATCGAGTCCGTTCCAAAACCTTACGAGCTCGCAGTTCACTGCCGGCCCGGCGACGAATACGCTCGTCGCACACTTTTCGAACGGATTTAGCACGGCCGACCAAACCTGGACCGTCACTCGCAATACTCCTCCAACCTGCGATACCCAAGTTCCAGCCGCTTCTGGATCCTCTGTGGGCGTGAACGCTCCAATCGTGTTCACCGCCAATGTGCTCGACGCGAACTCGGATCCCGTGACCTTCACTTGGCGTTCGAACGGAAATCCAGCAAATCCGGCCCAATTTTCGACGAATGCCGCTGGTCTAACGGCCCATGCGACCTTTACGCCGAATGCCGGTTATGTCGGAGCGAACACGATTACCGCCGATTTCTCGGACGGTTACGACTCCGCAAGCTGTACCTGGAATGTGAACGTCGTGAATAACTGTTCCGTCTCGTCAAGTAACCCGCCGACCGCGACGGTTAAAATCGCGAACGCGGCTTCGACGACGAGCACCTTCTTCGTCTCGCCGAGCGACTCGTCTTGTGCCGTCTCCTGGACTTTGAACGGTGGGACCGTGCCGGGTAGTCAAGTCCTCCCACTCCTCTCTTCTGATTTCCTCGACGGTCCGACGACGAACTCGCTCGTCGCTACGTTAAATAATGGATACACCACGCCGATTACGCGCGTGTGGACGGTCACGAAGAACCGCCTCCCAGTGTGTGCCAGCCAAACGCCGGTTACGAATCCAGCCGCGATGCCCTACCAAACGACGAAAAACTTTACCGCAAATGCCTCGGATCCGGACGGCGATTCGCTTAGCGCTTTCACTTGGACCTATAACGGTACGACGAGCGGGACCCTTTTCAATCCGATCAATACGGTGGGCGCCCAGAGCGTCGCCACGTTTAAACCTACGCTGACCCAAGTCGGCGTCGGGCAAACGATCGTAGCGAGTTTCAACGACGGCCTCGACTCCGGTTCCTGTACCTGGGGCTTCGACATCGTCGACCCGAACACGGTGAACATCACTTCGTGTACGCCGACTTCAAATCCAGTCATCGTGAATTCGACCGGACCCCTCTCGACCCAAATTCTGACCGCGAACGCCACTGGGAACGGCCTGAGCTACCAGTGGTTTAAAAATTCGACCGTCCAAACGGGCTTCACGAACCCGACGTTTTCGATTTCGTCAGCGTCGCTTCCGGTCGGTATCTATACCTTCCAAGGCCTCGTGACCGACGCCTATAACAACTCCCAGCACTGCGATTGGAACGTAAAGGTAAACGCTCCGCCGGTCATCAACGCGCTCGTTCCGGTGGCTAATCAAACCTGGAAATTAAATTACAATTCGTCGCTTGCCTTCAGCGTGACTGCGACCGACGGCAATAGCGACACACTCACCTATGCTTGGACCCTTGACGGAGTCGCGAGCGCTACGCTCCCATCGAATCTCGCGAGCACTACGTTTTCGCCGAACGGGACGCTTTCCCTGATCGGCGCTCACACCGTAACCGTGACCGTGAGCGATGGATCGGAATCCGCGACCCAGACGTGGAACGTCGAAGTGAACTATTTCTCGAACGATTGTAATACGCTCATGAACTCGAGTGTGGCGACCGCCGGCGGAAATATCTGTACGCTCGTCGGAATTCCGACGATGGGGAACGGAAATACGCCGAGCGCCGACCAAACCCAAATGCGGATTCGACCTTCATATACTACCGACGATGGTGCCGGTAACCTGATCTTCAGCGATCAGCTGAACAATACTGTAAACTACTTCAACCGTTCGGGATCGAACATCTCGCGGTTCGGAATCACGATTCCGGCCGGAAAGATGGTGGCCGTCCTTGGGAACGGCGCAAACGGCGTCACTCCAGATAACCTTTACCGGACCGCTTTTAAGCTAAACTCCCCAATGGACGTCGCCTACGACGCCACTAGCGGTCGCCTTTATGTCGCGGACTATACGAACCATCGTGTCGTGATGATGGACAATACGGGCCTCGTCACCACGGTTTTCGGAATCACCGGAAGCGCTGCGAACAGCCTCGCCGCGAATACCGACGGCGCGATCGGAACGAGTCACGGATGTGGTAACCCAGTTGGTCTTCGCCTGATCTCTTTCGGCGGCGAGAAATGGCTGTACGTCGCTTGTAGCGGTACTCACGTGATTAAACGAATGAACGCCGATACCTCGAGCGGTAACTACGGAAAAGGCTATATCGTTATCGGACGCCTGAGTGCGACGAATACGACGACCGCGGCTAACGTCGACGGCGTAGCCGGTCCAGCGGGCGACGCGTACGTGAACCAACCTTGGGCGCTTTCCGACGATGGCGCCGGAAACCTCTACTTCACCGAGTCCGCCGGCACTCAGCGCGTACGCATGGTGACGACCGGCGGATCCGCGATGTCTTTCTTTACTTCGGCTCGTACAGTCAGCGGCGCGGTCACTATCGCCGCGACGGACATGACCGTCGCGTCCCCGCTCACGGCAGCGACGTTCAATACCCAAGCGATCGTACCGGTCGGTCCGGAAACCCAAGTTACGATCGACGGAACGACATCCGCGATTACGGGTTCATGTGTGCAGTTACGAGCGCGCATTTTAAATGCTGCGAATAGTACCACCAATCTTTCGGGCGCGAATACGATTGTCCTCGGCGGAGCCGGTGCGGGTGGTGGGTTCTACTCGGACACGACCTGCCTGACCGCACTCGGCGGCGGCGTTAACCTTCCGATGACGACCGGTCAAAGCGAAGCGGTGTTCTACTACAAGAAGACTTCGGCCGGGTCAGTCACCCTCACATCTACCGGAACAGGCCTTACTCAATTCCCCGCTGTCGGCGGAAAAGTCGTTCTGGTCGGTGCGACCGGAACGGTGGCGAAGCTTTCCCTAACAGGTCCCGGAAATTATGACTATTCAGCGTGTGCGAAGCTCACGGTCCAAATCCAAACGGCAGGCGGTCAGGCATCCGTTTCTGGCGCCATTCGTACGATCCGCATGAGCAATTCGGCCACGGGAATGTTCTACACCGACTCGGCCTGCGCGACGACGCCAACGGTAAGATTTACGATGGCGGCGACCGACAGTGAACTGATTGTTTACTACGCACGAAACGTCGTCGCACCGGCTGCGGATACCGTCATCTCGTTATTCGGAAATGCAAATACGAACAGCGTTTTCCCTACGACAGTCGGCACACCGACCAGCGTCGGGTCCGTCACCCTTCGCTATCCGCGTGGACTCGCGGTTTACGCCCCGGCCGGCGTCGTAAAGGGCTTCTTCGTAAATAGCTGGGACCAATACCGCACGCTCTTCGTGAACAACATGACGACAGGCAGTCTTACCTTCGGCGGCGCGAACGTTCCGGCCCAGCAGGCCGGCGTCGTCCTCGGCACGGGAACCGGCGGATTCAACGCCGACGGACTCGGTACGACCTCGCGAACCTATACCGGTTACGGGCTGAATCTGAACGCGGCCGGAGACACGATTCTTTTCCCAGACTACGATAACTATCGTCTGCGCACTTTCGATATCAGCACGAATAACGGAACGATCACCACCCTCATCGGCGCCGGACGCGCTCGTGCGGGTAACCTCGGCGACTCTCCGACTCCGGCGACGTCGATGTACCTGAACGGCCCGTCCCAAATCGCGGTCGATAGCACCGGCCGAAAACTTTATATCTCCGATAGTGGCAACGGGCGAATCCGTCGTACCGATCTCCTCACCGGATCAGTTGACACGATCATCGGTAAGGGGATCGGCGCCGCGACGGTCGAAGACGAAGATCCGACGAACGTCCTCATGCAAAGTCCGCGATCGATCGCACTGCTCAGCTCGGGCGGAGTGAACTTCCTCGCCTACGCCGATCAGGCCTCGAATACGGCCGCGAACTCCGACTGTATGATTCGCGCGATGAACTTGAGCGTGACGACGAATGCGACGGGCTTCTTCGGACAGTCGATTTCGAAAGGTCGAGTCGATACCCTCGGCGGAAATTACGTGAAGGGTTGCCTCCAGTGGAATGCCGGTACCCCGAACACGAACGGAATGGCCGCGACGGATGCCCAGCTTTACAATCCAGAAGGCTTGGCTTCCGACGGAACGAACTTATACATATCGCTCTATAACGACCATTGCATCGCGAAGATCGGACCTACGGGTACGATCAGCCAGGCGATCGGAACCTGCGGAACCGCGGGTGTGCTTGACGGAAATACGACCGTCGCGACGATTACGAGCCCAATGTCGATCGTGGTCGATCCGAGTTACTCGGCTGACGGAAACTTCTTCTTCACGGACGCACCGGCCTCGAACCCGAGCCGCGTTCGTTACGTAAACTATCGTACTTCGAGCGTGACGATCGGTAGCTCGACCGTTCCGGCCGCGCCGGGCGGCGGAGTCGGAATCGTGCAGACCCTCTGGACAATCAGTCCGTCGGGGAATAGCGCCGGTTACATCAACGGTCTGGCAGCGTTTTCGAACCAATTCTGCATGGCGGGCGGTCTCCAAGGAAACGGCGGAGCCGGAAGCCACAACGTGACCTGCTACGACCGGGCCTCTCCACTCGGACCCGTCACTCTTCGCGTCGGTCCGAACGAAGCGACGGGAACTCCGACTCGCGGAGGCGCGCCGCTCGATCTAACTCAAGAAAATGCGTATTCCGGCAGCGCTAGTCTGAACGCACCGTACGGGATCGCCTTCGATACGAGTGGAAATCTCTACATCTCGGAACGAAACAACCATATCGTTCGCTTCGTTCGTCGTTGGTGGTAATCTTGAGCGCATGAAGAAGAGAGTCGTCCAAATCCTAGGCGTCATTATCGTCGCCGCCATTATCTTCGGAACTGCGCATAGCTATCACCGGCGAATCGAACAACGGCAGAACGCGGTCGTCGCCGAAACCGACATGCTCCGCATTCAAATGAAGAACGCCTATCAGAAACGCGGAACCGCGCTTCGGGCATGGGCAAAGGGCACTCCATTCGAAAAGGAAGATGAGTTCTATTCACTTCTCGTGGAAAACGACGGACTCGAACTCCGCACCCAACCCGAATTTGATCGCTACGACTGGGTCCAAGAACAGCTGAATCTTAAAATCACAAAACTTCTCACGGATAAAAAGTACGCAAAGAAGAAGCCAGCCGAATGGGAATCTCTAGAACGTGGGGTGGCAGAAGCACGCGCGGCCTACGCGAAGCAGGCAATCACCACCAATCGAAATGAAAAGCTTCCGATGCGCCAACCGGTATTTAAGGCCGAGGAAGTACTTTCTCCAGTGTCGAAGAGCGACTAACGAGGGCCAGATCCGGAATCTAATTAAATCTTACGCCGGCGGAATCGTCGGCGCGATGTCCTGGCGTACGCGATGGGATTCTAGGAATCGCGCAAGATCCGGATATTTCGAAACCCAGTCGACCCCTTTCAAGCGAAGATTCATGTACTCGAGCGCCACGATCAAATCGTAACCCGCCTGGGTCAGCTGGAGGTCCGAAACTTTCCAGGGAAGTGCCTTCACCGAAGTCTCCGCGATCGCGGCCAACGTCCGCTCGATGTTCTCGAGACTTTCCGCGCTGTGCTCGGGGGACGGGGTCGCCCTTTGGTTTTCTAGAAACCATCGAACCGTCTCGGACATGAGGCCCTCGGCTAAGGTCGATGCGGTTCGCACGCGCACGCGCGCCGCCCGGTCGGTGGGCCAAATCCGCTCCCCGTAGTTTTCGTGGAGGTACTCGAGGATCATCGCGGAATCGGGAATTCGCATCCGATCACTCGGAGTCGCTCCATGGCAAAGAAGCACCGGAACCGTCGCGAGCGGATTCGCATTCAGGAACTCCGCCGTCGGCTCGAATACATTCACTTCTTTCGCTTCATACGCGAGACCGAGACGGCTGAGCGCGATTCGAACGCGCCTTGCGAACGGTGAGCGAAGGGAATAGAAAAGCTGATAACGGGGAGAGGTTGCCATAGTCCCCTAGAAATAACGCTTCTATGGGTGAACCTAAACAAAATTTCACGCTCCTGAGTCGCCCGAACGGGACCGCGACGCTCGTCGATACGGAGAATGGCCAAGCGATGCACTCGCATATCGGCCCGACGCTCGAATCGAACCTCGTTTACGCCGGGCAAGCACGGGTCGAGGACACGCTGAACGCGGCGACCGCGATTCACGTCCTCTACGACGTCGGGATGGGAACGGCCGCCAACGTGATCGCAACCCTCGAACGGATCCGTGCGAAACCCACCGCTTCCGGTACGCTTTCAATCGTCTCCTTCGAGACGAAGCCCGCCGGCCTGCGCGCGACGCTCGGAAATCTCGACGCCTTCCCCGATCTTCGTCCGTGGGTTACTCCACTCGAGAGCTTGCTTGAAAAATCGGAAGCCCATTTCCACGTCGGTAGGGTCGAGGTCCACTGGCGGCTCGTCGTCGGAGATTTTTACGCCCATCTCGCCGACGCTCCCGTGCCGGATACGCTCTACTATGATTTTTACGCTCCGAAATTCGCGCCCGAACTTTGGTCGCTCGAGGCGTTTACGCGACTGAGAGAAAAAATCGGCGACCACCCTGCGCACCTCTTTACGTACGCCGCCGCGACCCCCGTCCGCCTTCATCTTTTCGCCGCCGGTTTTTACGTCGGTGGGGGAGCGCCGACGTCTGCGAAATGGGAAACGACGATCGCGTCGACCCGGTTCGAGCTTTTGGAGAATCCACTTTCCCGGTCCTGGCTCGCGAAGCTCGAGACCTCGGAATCGATTCGGGGACCCGCTTTCGCCAAAGCCCGGACGCTCGCGGTCGTCCACCCCCAGTGGAGTCTAACCGACTGATTTTAATGGGTGAAAAAATCGTACGGCAAATGAAACCCATCGTCGGTTCGGCCGTTTTATCAGAAGATCAAGAGATCGATCCCACGACTGAACCCCCCCTCCGAAGGAGCATTTATGACTCGTATTTCGAAAGTTCTCGTCGCCCTCTTCGCCCTCACGCTCACCGCCCCTGGCGCATTCGCCGGTACCTTTAAGGAAAAACACCCGCGCCGCGCAGAAGTGAACAAGCGCGAAACGAATCAGAAAAAGCGCATCAAAGCGGGCGTGAAGGACGGCACTATTACGAAAGACGAAGCGAAGGAAGATCGCCAAAATCTCCGGAACATCAAGGGTGAAGAACGGGCCGAAGTGAAGGCGAACGGCGGGCACCTCACGAAGTCCGAACAGAAGGACCTGAATCACCAAGAAAACGCGAATAGTCGCCAAATCTACGATCAGAAGCACGACGGCGTCGGCGCGGCTCCGGCCGAGGCAGCTCCTACCGCTCAGTAATTTCAGTTCACGTCTCGAAATCGAAGCGAAAGGCCGGTCGCCTCCTAAGGCAGCGGACGTCACTATGATTTCTTCAAACTGGCCCCTCAGTGTGCGCCTGGCTCGGTGAGAACGGCATTATGGTAGGTCACATAAAGGCTGAGATGATCAATCAGGCCAG